>CAKUCT010000293.1 GCA_934643765.1 uncultured Oscillospiraceae bacterium | reverse complement strand
TTGTAGTAGATGTGAATATCGCGTTCCTCGTGATCGTCCACGGTATAGCGTTCGCTGATCTCAATTTTCTGAATCAGCCGCACCAGTGTGGGGCGGTCTAATTCCTCAAGCTGGGCATAGTCCTGCATCATGTTCAGCCATGCGTCCACGGAGGATTCCGGCTCCCGGCTGGCGGCAAGCTGTTCCGTCAGCTCCTTGCGGCGCTCCTGTTTTTCCCGGCGCTCGGCCTCGTACTGGTTGAGCAGATTGACGCACACGCTCTCCGGAATGCGCCCCAAAACCTTGTCCTCATAAGCGGACTGAATCAGCTTATCCAGCTCCGACAGCCGTTTGCCGATGGCGCTCAGCTCCGCTTGCAATGTTCGCGTCCACACGCCGCTTGGCAGTCCATGCGATCACAAAGGCGATGACCTGCGCAATCGGCACGGCAAGCCATACTCCGGTCAGCTTCAGCATTGGTGGTAAAATCAGGAGCATCAGCAGCGTGCAGACCGGCTCGGCATACACGAGAAGATAGGAAAGTCTGTTTTTTCTGTTGCGTAGAAGTAGGATGTCGTAATGCGGACAAACGCCAGAAACAGCAGCGTTGCGAGGAAAAACGGCAGATATTGTATGACTCCGGCATTTGCCTCCGGCGAAGCGCCGAACAGAGTGCCGACTTTTGCTCTTGCAAGATAGACGCCAACCATGCAGACTACCGTGATTACAGCAGCGGTCAGATATGCCAGCTTTCGGGTATCTTGATCATAATCCGGCTTGGCGGACGTACAAATATGCCGGGCAGAAAAAAGAGAAAAAGATTGCGGACGATGAAACGGTGAAACAGCTGATTCAGGCGTTGGAGACGGAAAGCGTCCTGTATGAAACGTACTTCAAGCTCATCATCGCCACAGGGATGCGGCGCGGTGAGTGCTGTGCGCTCAAATGGGAGGACATCAACTACGCCGAACGCAGCATCCATGTCTGCCGGAACGCGGTCAAAACAACCGGTGACGAGATCATCGTGAAAGCGCCGAAAACCAAGGCTGGCAACCGATATGTGTATTTCTCAGCAGAGATGGAAAGCCTGCTCCGCGAATACGAAGCCTTCTGCGCGGCAGAAACGGAGCGTTACGACCGGCGCAAGCAGACGAAAGACGATTATGTGTTCCGCAGAAAAGGCATGGAACTGCCGATGACGCCGTCAACGTTCACTTGGCGCTTCAAGAAAATCCTGAAAGCAAACGATCTGCCTACAGACCTGAACGTCCACAGCTTGCGCCACACAGCGGCAAGCCTGTTCATCGCCAGCGGCACGGATGTCGGCACGGTCGCGGGGCTTCTCGGACACAGTCAACCGTCGACCACACTGGATATCTATACACACGCCTTCGACAAGAACAAAAAAACCGCAAGCCAGATCATGCAGAGCAGTTTGGAGATCTAAGCTATCCCCCAAAAAGCTCTGTCCGGTTGCGCTACGCAGTAAAAACAGATAATTTGAACAATTCTATATAAAAATCCCGTAAAATCATATGA
>CAKUCT010000292.1 GCA_934643765.1 uncultured Oscillospiraceae bacterium | reverse complement strand
CCTTCTGGAAGACCCCTGCCCTTTCGGACGGCCTCCATGATCTTGAATGAGCGCTTTTCGGGCATCCCGCATTTGATTAAGTACAGCATAATATCGTCGCGGCAGCCGATGGCGTCATTGACGCTCGCGGTCTTTGACAAAATGAGGTCTCTCGCGTTGCCGAGCCACACGTCCGTGCCGTGCGAGAAGCCGGAAAGGCGGATGAGCGTATCGAATTTCGTCGGCTGCGTCTCCTGCAGCATGCCGCGCGTGAAGCCCGTACCGAATTCCGGGATGGCGCAGGAGCCCACGGGGCCCAGGATCGGGTCGTTTTCAAAGCCGAGGACCTTGCTGGAGGTAAAGATGGACATCGTGTCCTTGTCGTCCAGCGGGATTTTCTGCGCGTCCACGCCCGTCATATCCTCCAGCATGCGGATCATCGTCGGGTCATCGTGGCCCAGCATGTCGAGCTTGAGAAGGTTCTCTTCCATGGAGTGATATTCAAAGTGCGTCGTGATCCACTCGGAGTCCTTATCGTCCGCCGGGTGCTGCACGGGGCAGAAGTCCCAAATCTCGTTTTCCTGCGGAATGACGACCAGGCCGCCTGGGTGCTGGCCTGTCGTGCGTTTGACATCGACGCATCCGGATGCCAGGCGGTTCTCTTCGGCCTTGCTGACGGTCATCTCGCGCTCTGAGAGGTACTTTTTCACATAGCCGTAGGCCGTCTTCTCGGCCACGGTGCCGATTGTACCCGCGCGGAACACGTGGTCAGAGCCGAACATCTCCACGCAGTAGGCATGCGCTCTGGCCTGATACTCGCCGGAGAAGTTGAGGTCAATATCCGGAACCTTATCGCCGCCGAAACCAAGGAAGGTTTCAAACGGGATATTGAACCCGTCTTTGTCGAGCTGCGCGCCGCACTTCGGGCACACTGCGTCCGGAAGGTCCGCGCCGCAGGCGCAATCCTCCGGCACTTCAAAGGTTGTAAACTGGCACTTGGGGCAGCGGTAGTGCGGCGGGAAGGAGTTGACCTCCGTAATGCCGGACATGAACGCGACGATCGACGAGCCGACCGAACCACGCGAGCCGACCAGATAGCCGTGCTCCAGAGAATTTTGCACCAGCTTCTGCGCCGACATATAGATCACGTCGTAATGGCACGAGATGATGTCGTGCATCTCTGTGTCCACGCGCTTTTGAATCAGCTCCGGCGGATTTTCGCCATAGAGCCGGTGGAGCTTGCCGTAGACCAACTCCTTGAGGTCCTCCACAGAGTTTTCGATCTTCGGCGCAAACAGATTGTGCGGCACGGGCCGCACGGTCTCGCACCAGTCGGCAATCATGTTGGTATTTTTGACGACGACCTCATACGCCTTTTTCGCGCCCAGGTAGGAAAACTCCTCCAGCATCTCGTCTGTCGTCTTGAAGTAAATTGGAAGCGGCTTGTCCGCGTCCGGCATCTGCTTGGTGGCAAGCAGAATGTGCCGGTAAATCTCATCTTCCGGGTCCAGGAAATGCACGTCTCCGGGCGCGACGACGGGCTTCCCCATCTC
>CAKUCT010000291.1 GCA_934643765.1 uncultured Oscillospiraceae bacterium | reverse complement strand
GTGCTGCACCGCATTGAGGGCGCGTATGCCTTCGGCATCATCTGTGCGGACGATCCGGACCGGATGTACGCGGCAAGAAAGGACGCGCCGCTGCTTTTGGGATACGGCGACGGCTGCAATTTTATCGCGTCTGACGTGACGGCGCTTGTCAAGTACACAAGAGACGTGGCGTATATGGAAGACGGCGAGGTCGCCGTTCTGACGCGCGATGGCATTCAGGTGTTCAACGCCATGGAGCTTCCGATTCAGAAGGAGCACCACCATGTTGACTGGGAGATTTCTGCGGCGGAAAAGGGCGGCTACCCGCACTTCATGCTCAAGGAGATCATGGAAGAGCCGGAGGCCATGCGAAGGGCCATTACGCCGCGCATCAAGGACGGAAAAATTGACTTCGGCGATCTGATTCTGGATAAGGAAACGGTGGAGCAGTTCCGCCGGATCATGATCATTGCCTGCGGCTCGTCTTATCATGTGGGCATGGTCGGGAAATATACGATTGAAAAACTGACGCGCATTCCGGTGGAGGCGGTGCTCGCTTCCGAGTTCCGGTACTGCGACCCGATTGTAGACGGCCGGACACTCGTCATTGTCATCAGCCAGTCCGGCGAGACGCTTGACACCATGGCGGCGCTGCGCGAGGCAAAGGCGCGCGGGGCGCGGGTGGTTTCGATTGTCAACGTGGTCGGAAGCTCGATTGCGCGCGAGTCGGACGATGTGATCTATACCTGGGCCGGGCCCGAGATCGCTGTGGCGACGACGAAGGCGTATTCCACGCAGCTGGCTGTGATCGATATGCTGGCTATCTATCTGGCAGATACGCTTGGCAGACTGGACGCGCCAGAATATCAGCGATTGGTAGAAGAGCTTCTGCTGCTGCCGGAGAAGATTGAGACGGTTCTGTCCGACCGGGAGAAAATCCAGTTCTTCGCCTCCCGGTATTTTAACCATGATTCCGTGTTCTTCATCGGCCGGAATCTGGACTATGCGCTGGGGCTGGAGGGCTCTCTCAAGCTCAAGGAAATTTCTTATATCCACTCTGAGGCGTATGCTTCCGGCGAGCTCAAGCACGGCACAATTTCCCTGATTGAAGACGGCACGCTCGTCGTCGCCCTGGGCCTTTACGGGCCGCTGTTTGAAAAGGCGATGAGCAACGTCGTCGAGGTCAAGGCCAGAGGCGCAAGCGTCCTGGCGCTTACGACTGAGAGCCGGAAAGCGGAAATGGAAAAGCACGTGGACGCGCTGCTGACCGTGCCGGACACGGAGCTCATGTTCCTGCCGTCGCTTGGCGTTGTGTCGCTGCAGCTGTTTGCGTATTATATCGCGCTGCAGCGCGGCTGCGACATTGATAAGCCGCGGAACCTTGCCAAGAGCGTAACAGTCGAATAAAATGAAAAGCCTCTCGGGCAGCGCCCGAGGGGCTTTTTTCTTTTTCTGGCATTACATGCTAAGGTGCTGCATTTTCATTTTTGCCGTGGCGGCAAGCGCCAATATCTTTCTGGCGGTGCCCGCCAGCCTGCTCTTTTTCTCAAACCCGTTTTT
>CAKUCT010000290.1 GCA_934643765.1 uncultured Oscillospiraceae bacterium | reverse complement strand
AAAACCCCGTCAAAACAGGATATATTTTCAGCGGCTGGACAGGGTTTGATTATACGAAGCCGATGCTTGAGAATGCCAAGGCGACGGCGATATGGACGGTGTGCGACCACTCCGGCAACACCACGCAGCTCTCCTGCACGGATCCCGTTGCCTGCTCGGTCTGCGGCGGCACGATCGCGGCTTTGGGTCACGATTTCTCCGCATCCGTATGGCATCACGATAATTACACCCACTGGAAAAAATGCTCCCGCTGTGATGCAAAGAATGACGAGAACCCTCATGTTTGGGACAGCGGCAAGGTGACCGTGCCGTCTACCTGCATGACGGAAGGCGAAAGAATATATACCTGTGACGAATGCGGCGCGACAAAAAACGAGCCGATTCAGGCGAGCGGTCACAGCTGGGATCAGGCGTGGCAGCACAATGCGACGCATCATTGGCATGAGTGCCTCAACGCCGATTGTGATGTGAAGAATAACGATCCCGCAAAGGACGGATACGGTGCGCACACCGGCGGTACGGCTGCCTGCACCGCCGAGGCGATATGCAAGTACTGTCATCAGTCCTACGGAGAAAAGGATCCGGCCAACCATGTGGGCGGTACGCAGCAGTGGACGACAAGGACCGCTTACGTTCACGAGCAAAAATGGAGCTGCTGCGGCGCCGTTATCGTGGCGAGCGAAGCCCATGAATGGTCGGACGGTGAGTGCGGCGAGTGCGGATATGCGTGCCTGCACGACGATACGGATAAAAACCATATCTGCGATATTTGCGAGAAGATAATCTCCAACCACGAGGACGCAGACAAAAACCACGTCTGCGATTATTGCAAGAAGATCATTTCTAACCATGAAGATGTAAACAAAGATCATGTTTGCGATTACTGTGGCAAAGTGATTTCCAACCACGAAGACGCAGACAATAACCATATCTGCGATTATTGCGAAAAGATCATCTCCAATCATGAGGATGTGGATAAAGACCATGTCTGTGATTTCTGCGGAAAGACGATCTCCAACCACGAGGACGCGGATAAGGATCATGTCTGCGATCACTGTGGAAAGGTGATCACAAACCACATCGGTGGTAAGGAAACCTGCAGGGATAAGGCAGTATGCGAAGTCTGCGGCAAATCCTACGGTAAGCTTGATCCGAATAACCACACCGACTTAAAGCATTTCCCGGCCAAGGCGGCCACCGAGGATGCCGAGGGCAATGTCGAGTATTGGTACTGCAGCGGCTGCAATAAGTATTACAGAGGCAAAGACGGCACCAAGGAGATCGCCAAGGCCGACACCGTAACGGCGAAGCTGCCGAAGTCTCCTCAGACCGGCGACAACAGCAATCTTGCTTTGTGGATCGCACTGCTGTTTATCAGTGGCGGAGCTCTTATCGGCACAGCTGTTACCGAAAAGAAGAAAAGCAGAAATAAAACCTGAATAAAGACACACATACGGTGCAGGGGCGGCGGTTTGCGCCGCCCTTGTGCTTTTAAAAAACGAAAATTTACATATAAAACCGCAAAACAGTTGCTTCCTCTTGACATTGTTCCAAGTTGAGAATATAATATAGTCAGAGAGGAGATGTAAACGATGTACGGCATAAAATACATTTCAGCTATTGAAGCGGCG
>CAKUCT010000289.1 GCA_934643765.1 uncultured Oscillospiraceae bacterium | reverse complement strand
TGTGTAACGGTAGCACACCGGACTCTGACTCCGTTTGCGGGGGTTCGAATCCCTCATCCCCTGCCAAAAAGAAAAGAGACGCTGAAAGCGTCTCTTTTCTTTTTGGCGTGACCTGCTGCGCAGACCAAGCCGACTTCGGGCGGGAATTGAGCGCGCAAGGAACCCCTGACAGGTTCCTTGCACACATCCTTCCTTTCCGGTCATTAGATTGTATTTTGGACGTTATGAGGTAAAACGATGGAAATCAGAACAGCGCAGATGGAGGATCTGGAAAGAATCAGCGCCGTGGAGGCAGAGTGCTTCCCGGCGGCGGAGGCCGCGACAAAAGAGGCGTTTGAAAAGCGGCTGACATATTATAAAAATCATTTCTGGCTGTTGTTTGACGGTGGCACGCTTGTCAGCTTTGTCGACGGCATGGTCACAGATCAGAAGGATCTGACGGACGATCTGTATGACAATGCGCAGGCGCACGACGAGCAGGGCGCCTGGCAGATGATTTTCGGCGTGAACACGATTCCGGCCTATCGCGGCCGCGGCTGCGCGGGAATGCTGCTGCAAAGAGCCATTTCGGACGCAAAGGCGCAGGGGCGGCGCGGGCTGGTTCTGACGTGCAAGGAAAAGCTTTTGGCGTACTATGCGAAGTTCGGCTTTGTAAACGAGGGCGTGTCGGTTTCGGTGCACGGCGGCGTCGTGTGGTACCAGATGCGGCTGAGCTTCTGAGAATTCTGAGGATAAAAAAACCCCGGATACAGCGGTTTCTGCGTCCGGGGATTTTCGTTTGTCTGGAAGGGAAGCATGTCAAGAAAAATAACAAAAAAAGCTGCACAAAAATGCAGCAAAAGAATTGACGGAATCAACGAAATATGTTATCATGTAATTCCATAATGCCTGAGTGTGGCAATTTGCCGCCTCCACCCTTATCTGAATTGATTATAGCACCGGTCAGGCGGGGATGCAAGCAGGATGGAGACAGAAAATATCAACTCTGCCGTGCGTATCATAAAACACACAGAACCAAAACAGAAAGGCTGTGAGGAAATAGAATGGTGAAGACACAAGACGTCATGCTTGGCAAGACGCTCAGAAAGAGCTTTGCGAAGCACGACAAGGTCCTGGCAATCCCCAACATGCTCAAAATCCAGAAGGATTCCTACAACTGGTTCCTTGAAGAGGGGCTGCGCGAGGTGTTCCGCGACGTTGATACCATCAGCGACTACACGGGCAACCTTGAGCTCAGCTTCCTGGACTACAGCATGAACGAGCCCCCGAAGTACACAGTGGAAGAGTGCAAGGAGCGCGACGCGACGTTTGCAAAGCCCATCAAGGTCCGTGTGCGTCTGCACAACAAGGAGACGGACGAGATCAAGGAGCAGGAAATCTTCATGGGCGATTTCCCGCTGATGACCAACGGCGGCACCTTCGTCATCAACGGCGCAGAGCGTGTCATCGTGTCCCAGATCGTCCGCAGCCCCGGCATGTACTATGGCGACGAGGTGGATAAGGCCGACCAGCACATCTATTCCGCGACGGTTATCCCGTACCGCGGCGCATGGCTGGAGTATGAGACCGATCTCAACAACGTCTTCTATGTCCGCATCGATAAAAACCGCAAGATTCCCATCACGTGCCTGATCCGCGCGCTGGGCGTGTCCTCCGATGCGCAGATC
>CAKUCT010000288.1 GCA_934643765.1 uncultured Oscillospiraceae bacterium | reverse complement strand
CCGTAGCAGTTATCCACCATGCAGACCACGCCCGGCTTGACCTTCTTGCAGAAAGCAATGAGCTCGCCGATTTTCGCCACGGAGAACGACGGCCTTGTCGCGTAGCCCTTGGACCGCTGGATGGTAATGAGCTTCGTCTTTTCGGTGATTGCCGCGCGGATGGCGTCATAGTCGAAGCTGCCGTCCGGCAGAAGATCCACCTGCCGGTAGCTCACGCCGTACTCTTTCAGCGAGCACTTGGACGGCCGGATGCCAATCACCTCTTCGAGCGTGTCATAGGGCGCGCCCACGGGGCTGAGCAGCTCGTCTCCCGGCAGAAGGTTCGCCGACAGCGCCACAGCCAGCGCATGCGTGCCGCAGGTGATCTGCGGACGAACCAGCGCCGCTTCGGTGTGGAACGTCGCGGCGTACACCTTTTCCAGCTTGTCTCTTCCAAGATCATCGTAACCATAGCCCGTCGTTGCGGCAAAGCACGTTGCGTCCACCCGGTTTTCCTGCATCGCGTGCAGAACCTTGGCCTGGTTATATTCCGCGTTCTGATCAATCGCGTCAAAGCGCGATCTGAGCTTTTCCAGAATCTCTTCGCCGTATGCATAGACCTCGCGGCTCACGCCGAGGTCTTCATACATTTTTTCCATCTCGTTCATTTTGTGTCCCGCTCCATCTCTTCAAAAATTTTCATCGCCGCGTCTTCTATCACCTCGGGCTTCGTCACGATGATGCCTGTCTGCTCATCGCCCAGAATCAGCAGCGTGTCGCCCGGCTGTACGCCGAACAGCGTCCGCGCCTCCTTCGGGATGACAATCTGCCCCTTTTCGCCGACCCTGGCCGTGCCGAAAATATGCTTGCCCTTCGGCTTTCCCAGCAGGTGCTTTCCTCCAGCCATAGTTCCCTCCTCCGGCCGTTTCCTTCCGGTAATTTTCATACTTGTATAACTTAGCGTCAAGTACCTCGTCTGTCAAGGCCCGCATGCAAAAAAATTTGCCGCAGGAGAATATCTCCTGCGGCAAACTGGGATTTTCAGAAAAATCAGGAACAAACGCGGTAATGCCTCAAATGTTTCTGACATTCTCATCGGAGAGGAAGAACAGAGCCAGCGCGCCGGGGCCGACGTGCGAACCCGTTACCGGCTCATAGTCGACGATCAGAATATCCTTCGGCTTCTTGCTTCTGCGCAGCAGCGACGCCAGAATCTGCGCGTCGGCCTCGCAGTCGGCATGCGAGATACAGACCGTCTGCGTCTCGGGCGAGACGACCAGCTCTTTATAGCGCTTTGCCATCTCCTCAATCGCGCGCTGCCGACCGCGGACCTTCGCGAAGCAGACGATTTTTCCCTCGGGGTCGCCCTTGAGTAACGGCTTGATCTGCAGAACGGTGCCGACGGCAGCCTCCAGATTGGAAAGCCGGCCCGTCCGTTTGAGATAGCGCAGGTCGCCGACAGTGAAGATCTGGGCAATGCGGTGGCGCAGGGCGCGCAGAATTTGATAGGTCTCGTCGATCGAAAGCCCTTTCTTGCGGCATTCAACTGCGCGCATCACGACGATGCCCTCTGCCAGAGATGCAGAGTACGTGTCGACCGTGAGAATTTTTCGCTCCGGGAATTCCTCGGCAAGCTGGTTTGCGGCAATTTTGCTCGATGCATACGAGCCGCTGATGCCGGAGGACATGCT
>CAKUCT010000287.1 GCA_934643765.1 uncultured Oscillospiraceae bacterium | reverse complement strand
AAATAATGCTCGCCGATGGCCGGGAAGTCTTTTCTGATCATGCCGTCACCCCCTGCAGCGTGTAGATGGTGTCCAGGCGCAGCGCGCGCGCGGCCTGCGCTGCCTGCTCCTTTGTAACGCCTGCAATGGCGTTCGCCAGATCTTCCATCGTGCCGCCGCTGCTCTCCAGCAGAATCTGGCCCATGTAAAAGTCGTCGAGACGGCCGGGGCTGTCCATCGCGATTTTCAGATCCGAGATCAGATAGCGCTTTGCCGCGTCAAACTCTTCGTCCGTAATATCGCCCGCACGGCAGGCTTCCAGCTGCCGGAGAATTTCGGCTTTCGCCGTCTCAAGCTTGGAAAATTCCACGCCGGAAGCCACCGCCATCACGCCCTTGAACTTGTCCAGCGACGCGCTTGCGTAGTAGCACAGCGACATCTTTTCGCGCACATTGGTAAAGAGCTTGCTCGTCGCGCCGCCGCCGAAGACCGTATTGCAGACGATCAGCGCCGCGTAGCGCGGGTCGGTCGCAGTAATATCGGTGAAAAAGCCGAGACTGAGCTTTCCCTGCGTAATATCCAAATGCTCCGTCTTCTCCTGCACGGGCCGCGCCTGCGGGGCGGGCGTCGTTCCGACGGGAACAAACTGTTCTGCGCGCGGAAGCTTCTCCAGCACGCGCCGCATGCACGCCGCAACCTCCTCCGGCGCGCGCCGGCCCATATAGAACAGCTCCACGCGGCTGGTCGCCAGAAGTTCAAGATAATGCGCATACAGGCTCTTTGCCGTAACCGGCTCCAGATCCTCTAAATCTCCAATGCGCGCAATGCCGTATGGCTGATCCTTGCACATTGTGCGCAGCAGCTGCGACATGGCGTAGCTGCGCTTATCGTTGATGCGCGCGGCGATGGCGTTGGCAAGGTTCTGCTTTTCGCTTTTCACAACCGCCTCGTCAAATACGCCGTCCGTCTTTCTCGGCCGCAGCAGAAGCTCTGCCAGAAACTCCATCACGGGCTCAAAAACCGCCTCGCCCACAAACTCGTCCTGCACATAGTCGCAGTAAAAGCCCACAAGCTGAACCTCGCCCTTTTTGCGGATGAGCGTACCGATGCTCGCGCCGTAGAGCTCATCCAGCTGCGCCGAAATGGACGCGATGTCCGGATGGTCTTCGCTGCCGCGCAGCAGCACGCTTGGAATCAGCGCGTTGGCCGCCGCCTCTTCTTTTTTCATCGGCCGCAGGAAATTGATGCTGAAGCAGCCGGTCTTGAATTTATCAGACTGCACCGCCGTAAGATACACGCCGGGCAGAATCCGGGTTCGATTGTTCATTTGTTCCATCCTTATCGTGCCCGCTCCGCGGGCATTGTTGTGTTCATCATACCATACCGCACGCCAAAAGTAAAATATGACTTGTTATTCCGCCCCATTTATACTAGAATGTATCATAAGTATTTTTGACCTTTTCATCAAGGAGGCATATCATGCAGTGGATTGAGGTTTGCATCAAGACCACCTCGCAGGCCATTGAGCTGGTCGGCGAGCGGCTGACGATGCTCGGCTTCGACAGCTTTATTATGGACGACCAGGACGAGTTCCATGAATTTCTGGAAAACAACAAGCAGTACTGGGACTATGTGGACGAGGGACTGGAAAAGCAGATGCAGGGACTGAGTCAGATCCGTCTGTATCTGGAAG
>CAKUCT010000286.1 GCA_934643765.1 uncultured Oscillospiraceae bacterium | reverse complement strand
GGTGGAGGATGTGGGCGTGGCCGTCATCGGCCAGTCCGGCAATCTGACCCCGGCCGACAAAAAGCTCTATGCGCTGCGCGATGTAACAGCGACGGTTGACTCTCTGCCGCTCATTACCTCCTCCATCATGTCCAAGAAACTCGCGGCGGGCTCGCACTCCATCGTTCTGGATGTGAAGGTCGGCTCGGGCGCGTTTATGAAGACCCTGGACGATGCAAGACATCTGGCGCAGAACATGGTCGCCATCGGCAAGGCCTGCGGACGCAATGTCCGCGCGGTGCTGTCCAACATGGATGTGCCCCTGGGCCGCGCGATCGGCAATGCCCTGGAGGTGCAGGAGGCCGTTGAAATTCTGCATGGCCGCGGCTGCGAGGATCTGCGCGGCGTATGTATGACGCTGGCCGCCAACATGGTTGAGCTCTGCAACGGCTGGGATGAAGCTTACGCAAAGCAGCAAGTACACGAGGCCGTTGCTTCCGGCAAAGCCTTCGAGCAGATGAAGCGCTGGATTGCCGCGCAGGGCGGCGACGCATCCGTGCTGGAGGATTTCTCAAAATTCCCGCAGGCTTCGCACACGCTCGAAGTACGCGCGCCGCAAGACAGCTGGATCTGCCGGATGGATACGCAGAAAGTCGGCGAAGCGTCAAGTCTTCTTGGCGCCGGCCGCATGACCAAGGAAGACAGCATCGACTTTGCCGCCGGCATCGTTCTTGCCAAAAAGACCGGCGAGTACGCCAAGCAGGGCGAGGTTCTTGCAACGCTCTACACCAACAAGCCGGAAGCCCTTCCGGAGAGCGAGGCGACCTTCCTGCGCGCGATTTCCTGGAGCGCAGAGCAGCCGGAGCCGGAAACGCTGATCTTTGATGTCATTCGATAAAGGAGAGAGAATATGTCTGATGTGATCGTAATTGGCGTTGCCGGCGGCACCGGCAGCGGCAAAACCACGCTGGTGAAGGCGCTTGTGAACCGTTTCGGCGACAATATTACCGTCCTGAGCCACGATAACTATTACAAGCGCCACGATGATCTGACCTACGAAGAGCGCACGAAGCTCAACTATGACCATCCTGATGCCTTTGACACCGATATGATGATCGATCACCTGCAGCAGCTTAAAAACGGCCAGGCCATCGACTGCCCGACGTATGACTACACCATCCACAACCGCGCCGAAGCGACGCTTCGCATTGAGCCCCGGAAGGTCATTGTGGTGGAGGGCATTCTGATTTTCACCAGCAAGATCCTGTGCGATCAGATGGACATCAAAATATTTGTCGATGCCGACGCCGATGTGCGCCTGTGCAGAAGAATCCGGCGCGACGTCAAAAAGCGCGGCCGGACCATCGACTCGGTTATCGAGCAGTATCTGACGACCGTCAAACCCATGCATGAGCAGTTCGTGGAGCCCAGCAAGAAAAACGCGAACCTGATTGTCCCGGAAGGCGGCAAGAATCTCATCGCGCTGGAGATGATCATCAACCGCATCCAGCGGCACATCGACATGACAGAATAAACACAAAGCCGTGAAGCTTCCGCTTCACGGCTCAGCGTGTCAAAAAAGTCTTTTTGACACGCTGAGGCAGTTTTCCAAACTTTAAAAAAGTTTGAAAAACTGGTTGATTGAACGTGAAAGACACCCCTGATGGGTTTCTTTCACACTATCTTCCTTTCCGTAATCATTCGCCTGTAAGGTTTTTCGACAGAC
>CAKUCT010000285.1 GCA_934643765.1 uncultured Oscillospiraceae bacterium | reverse complement strand
TCCGCTCTGGTTGTTGTCGGCGACGGCAAGGGCACCGTGGGCTACGGCCTCGGCAAGGCTGCTGAAGTTTCCGAAGCGATCCTCAAGGGCATTGCAGACGCGAAGAAGAACATGGTCAAGGTTACCCTCGAAGGTACCACCATTCCCCATGACGTCGTCGGCGAGTTTGGCGCGGGCCGCGTCATGCTCAAGCCCGCACCCGAAGGCACCGGCATCATCGCCGGCGGCGCAGTGCGTGCTGTCATGGAAGCAGCTGGCATTTCCAACATTCGTGCAAAGTGCCTGCGCTCCAACAACCCCCAGAACGTTGTCAAGGCAACGATGCAGGGCCTGATGAGCCTGCGCGACGCAGCTGCGGTTGCTCGCATCCGGGGCAAGAGCGTTGAAGAAATCGTCGGTTAAGGAGGACTCTGAAATGGCAAATCTGAGAATCAAGCTTGTCAAGAGCCTCAACGGCCGTCTTGAAAAGCACATTGCAACAGCGCATTCCCTGGGGCTGCGCAAGATCGGTCAGGAAACTGTTCAGCCTGACAACACCCAGACCCGCGGTAAGATCGCAAAGATCGGCTATCTGCTGCAGGTCACGGAAGAACAATAAGGAGGACAAGTAGATGAATTTACACGAACTTGCTCCGGTTATGGGTTCCACCCATGTCAATAAGCGTAAGGGCCGCGGTTCGGCAACGGGCAACGGCAAGACCGCAGGCCGCGGACACAAGGGCCAGAAGGCTCGTTCCGGCGGCAAGCTCCGCATCGGCTTTGAAGGCGGCCAGATGCCTCTGGCACGCCGCATCCCGAAGCGCGGCTTCAACAACATCTTTGCAAAACCCCTGACGGCAGTCAATGTTGCTGTTCTCAACCAGTTTGAAGACGGCGCAGTCGTCGATTCCGCTGCACTGATCGCAAAGGGCATTCTTCAGGACTGCAAGTACGGCCTGAAGGTTCTCGGCAACGGCAATGTCACCAAGAAGGTCACTGTGAAAGCAGCCGCTTTCTCCGAGTCTGCCAAGGAAAAAATTGAAAAGGCAGGCGGAAAGGCCGAGGTGGTGTAAGTGTTTACTACACTCCGTAACGCCTGGAAGATTCCTGAACTGCGGAAAAAGATCCTCTTCACGCTCATCGTGCTGTTGATCTACCGCTTGGGCAGCTGTGTTCCTGTCCCCTATGTCAACGTGACAGCGCTGTCGAATTACTTCTCGCAGCAGCTGGCGAACACTGTTCTTGGTCTTTACAATGCGATGTCCGGTTCCGCGTTCTCGCAGGCTACCGTGTTTGCACTCGGTATCCAGCCGTATATCAACGCCTCCATTATCATAGAGCTTCTTACCATTGCCATTCCTGCTCTTGAGCGTCTGGCAAAGGAAGAGGGCGAAGAAGGCAGAAAGAAGATCCAGAACATCACCCGTTACACGACCATTGGTCTGGGCCTGCTGATGGGCTTTGCATACTACATTATGCTCAGCAACTACAACCTGCTCAGCCAGACCGGCTTCATCTACGGCCTCGTGATCGTCCTGACCTTTACGGCCGGCGCGTCCTTCCTGATGTGGATGGGCGAGCAGATCAACGAGTTCGGTATCGGCAACGGCATCTCCATGATCCTGTTCGCCGGTATCATCTCCCGGATTCCGAACCTGGTCAGCACAATGGTCTCCTCCCTGGCAAACGGCTCGCTCAAGTGGTACACCGCGATTCTGCTGGTTGTCGGTATGCTGGCGATCATGATTTTCATCGTCTTCATCACCAACTCCGAGCGCAGAATTCCCGTGCAG
>CAKUCT010000284.1 GCA_934643765.1 uncultured Oscillospiraceae bacterium | reverse complement strand
ACGATCTACCGGGGGCTTCTGACGCATGAGGAAACGAGTGCCGTACAGGGAAAACCCTGGGTGCGCCCGGAAGAGGCACTCGGAATCTCCGGCTTCCATCTCGACCCGGCGCCGCCTGCGTCGGATACGCGCTCGACTCATTTTTATTCCTGGGTAGATGATTAAGGGCAGCACCGCACAATTCTGCTTGCCGAATAGTGTGTGGTGCAGCCTTAAAGAGCCGCGGCGCAAATCATCGCCGCGGCTCTGGTCTGTATTTAGTTCATCTTTTCAAGCGCATGGCAGATGGCGGGCGCGATCAGGCACGCCAGGATGCCGCCGATCACGGCTGTGATGAGCTGCGGCCAGGTAAAGGAAGCGGTGAGCATGCTGAGCTTTGCTGCCGGGACAACGGCAGGAGCGACCAGCCGGACCAGGACAAGATACAGCGCGGCAAACTTTGCTGCGGCTGCAAGCACCATGCTGCCGTATGCGGCGGCGAGCTTCTTTTTTTGCAGAAATTTACCGACGAGAATACCGAAAAGAACGGCGTAGACAGCGTTGCCCAGCGAAACGCACGGCACCATCGGCAAAAATGCCGGACCGATGCCGAGCAGGTACGCGCAGAACGGCGAGAGGATCGCCACCGTCACGCCGGACCAGACACCACCGATGAGTGATGCAATCGCCAAAACCAGATTGACGCAGGAGCCGGTCACAATCTGACCGAAGCTTCGGGTGAAAAACTGCACGGCAATCAAAAGTGCGAGGCAGACGGCCGTCTGCGCGATCCACGTTGTTTTTTTCATGAAAATCCCTCCAAGCTTGTTTTCTGTCCCCATTATAGCTATACTGTTTGAGAAGTCTGTTGCATCTGCAACGAAAGGAGAAACAATATGCTGACGGTAGAAGAACAACATAGGCTGATGCAAAACCGGCTTTTCGCGGGAATTTCTGAAGCGGAGCTGGAGGGAATGCTGAAAAAGCTGTCTGCGTATACTGCGTTTTTTTCAAAAAACAGCGTCATCTGGGGCATGGGCGAGCGGGTCGAGCTTGCAGGCATCGTTCTGTCCGGACGCGTGGAGGCATGGCGTTACACCTCGGACGGACAGGCAAACGTTTCTGTTGTCCATGAGGCGGGAGACCTCTTCGGAGATGTGCTGATGTCTGCAAGAACGGTCGGAAGCCCGGTCGAACTGCGCACGCAAAGACCGTCTAAAATTCTCTTTCTTTCGCTGGACGCATTGCTTCGATGCTGCGCAGAAAGCGGCGGACGCGACTGCGCGCGTTTTTTGTCAAATCTCCTCGAGGAGATCTCGGAAAAATACTGGGCGCTGCAAAATCATCTGCGCCTTTTGTCGATCCCGGACGGAAGAACGCGGCTGGATGCGTATCTGACGCAGCAGGTCGAACGGACGGGGGAGGTCGTCTGCGTGGGACTTACTCGCGAGCGTATGGCGCAGCATCTGGGTATGAACCGCAGCGCACTGTCGCGGCTGCTTGGTACGATGCAGCGCGAGGGTGTATTGGAGCTGCGCCGGGGCGCCATTCGGCTTTTGCCGCGGCAAGACGGAAAAGCCCGGCTGGAAGGGACAAAAAGGCATGGCACATAAATATTTTTATATCGATATATATTGACTCATTAGAGGAAACATGGTACTGTATTGCCATGCCAAAAGCATGATATGATATATCAAAAAAGCATAGCTATATGTGAAAAATCAGAAGGAGTGAAATAGCCTTGAGCAGACTCGATATCAAAACCGCGAGTAAGGCGCAGACTGTCGTTGACC
>CAKUCT010000283.1 GCA_934643765.1 uncultured Oscillospiraceae bacterium | reverse complement strand
GGGCGCTTGATGGGCACGCCCGCGTCCATGAGTGCCAGCGTGGAGCCGCAGATGGAGGCCTGAGAGGTCGAGCCGTTGGAGGAGACGACCTCGGAGACGACGCGGATGGCATACGGGAACTCCTCGACGGACGGGATCACGGGCAGCAGGGCCTTTTCAGCCAGCGCGCCGTGGCCGATCTCGCGGCGGGAGGTGGAGCGGCTCGCACGGGCCTCGCCCGTGGACCACTGCGGCATATTGTAGTGATGGATATAGCGCTTTTCGGTTTCGTCATAGATGGTGTCCAGCTTCTGCGCGGCGGAGAGCGTGTTCAGCGTGCAGATGGACAGAACCTGCGTCTGGCCTCTTGTGAACAGACCCGAGCCGTGGACGCGCGGCAGAACGCCGACCTCGGCAGCCAGCGGGCGGATTTCGTCCGGCGTGCGGCCGTCGACGCGCTTGCCCTCGAGCAGCCACTTCTTGACGATCTTCTTCTGCATCTTGTACAGGCAGACATCAATCTGGACGTCCCAGTCCTCGGCGTACTTCTCGCCGAACTTCTCTTTGAAGTCGACAACCGCGGCCGTCAGACGCTCTTCGCGGACGTTCTTGTCGTCGGTATCGAGCGCATAGGCAATCTTGTCCAGACCATACTCGCACAGATCGTCGAGCATCTCATGGTTGACAGCGGCCTTCTCAAACGTGAACTTCGGCTTGCCGATGGTGTCCACGATGGTGTTGATGAACTCCACGATCTTGACGTTCGTCTCATGGGCCAGCTTGATGCACTCCATGAGGATGTCTTCGCCGATTTCCTTGGCCTCGGTCTCGATCATAACGACCTTTTCATGCGTGGACGCGATGGTCACGAAGCACTGGCAGGCGTTGCGCTCGTCCTGAGAGGGGTTGACAATATACTTGCCGTCGAGATAGCAGACATTGGTAGTAGCCGTCGGGCCGTTCCAGGGAATGTCGGAGTAAGCGATGACGAGCGAAGAGCCGATGGAAGCGACAATCTCAACGGGGTTGTCATAGTCCTGGGCCAGAATGGTGTTCGTCAGAACCACGTCGTTGCGGAGCTCTTCGTCAAACAGCGGCCGCATCGGGCGGTCAATCAGACGGGAAATCAGAACACCGCGGTCAGAGGGCTTGCCCTCGCGGCGGTTGAAGGAGCCGGGAATGCGGCCCACGGCGTACATCCGCTCTTCAACCTCAATGGTCAGCGGGAAGTAGTCGATGCCGGACTTGGGCAGCGGGGAAGCAACCGCTGTCACCAGGACAACGGTATCGCCGTAGCGGCAGATGGCCTCGGCGTTGCAGAGTTCTGCAACCTTGCCGGTCTCGACCGTGAAGGTACGGCCGCCGATTTCGGTCTCAAAAATGTGATGATTCGGATACTGCTTGTGCGTAATCATGAGAATAACCTCCTGTTTTGATTTTCAGCATGGGAGGTTTAGCACTTGAAACTGCCGCCCTTTCAAGCGGTACTTTCAACTGCTAAAGCAAGCTCCCATGCGTTGTTGATAGACTTATCCGAGGCACTTTTCGCCTCGCAGAGTTTTCGCCGCGCACGGCGAAAATAAAATGGAAATCCATGTTCTCCGGCGACATGCGCGGCGGAGAACATACTCTACGCCTCGCAAGTGTGGAATTTTGCGCAGGCTGCGCAAAATTATGCGCGCAGCGAGGTGCTGCAATCTGTCAGAAAGCGAGGCTTTTTGACAGATTGTCAATTCCGGAAGTCATTCCGGAATTGCTTAAAAAGGGCGGTCTGCGACCGCCCTTTTTATTTGCGGATTTACTTACGCAGACCCAGCTTTGCAACGATTGC
>CAKUCT010000282.1 GCA_934643765.1 uncultured Oscillospiraceae bacterium | reverse complement strand
TTACATAACTTAAATATTATGTAATCTTAAATCCAGTTTTCCTCTAAGAACTGCATCATCTTTTCCGCCGTCGGCGGGCAGCCAACGAGCGACTTCAGACACCCCTTCGTGCACTTGCCGACGCCAATCTCCTCGCCTTCCACGCCGCGGTATCCCTGGCCGATGCAGATCTTCTGCTGGTGGCCCCAGGCAAGGCCCTGCCGGTCGAGCTTGTCAAGCGCATGGATGAGCATACCGTAGCACGCGCTGCACGCGTCCTTCGGCGCGGCGTAAGCGGCAAGCTCACGCACGCGGCGGCTCATACCGCGGCCCGGCTGGGCAATGGTTGCCTCGTTGAGCGCGGTGATCTTCGCCTTCGTCAGATCGGTCGTGCCCGCGCCGAGCTTTTCCGCCATCTGCACATACGGCACATCCTCCAGCGCAAGGCCCATCGTCATGCAGCCAAAGGCGTCGCACAGAACAGGGTCCTTGCAGCAGAAAATCCGGTCCATCTGCACCGGCGTTCCGCCCTCTTCAAAATCCAGATCGCCGCAGATGTTGTCGACCACGATGAAATTCTGCTTCACAGCCAGCGCCAGATGCGCAATCGGCCGGTGCAGGCCCAGGGTATGGAACCGGCGCTTTTCCGTGTTCGGAATCACGCCCTTCATATTTTTCAGCGCGCAGGTCATCATCGTCTGACAGTGACCCTTGAGCACCGGCAGATTGATCAAAAAGTCCGTCTTATTGAGCTCGTCGCACACATGCAGCTTCATATCGCCCGCCTTGACCTCGTGGCTGGAGTCGGCCTGCAAGTCGATAAACGGCACGCCGTATTTCTGACAGACGTCCAGAAGCCCCGCCGTTCTGGCCGCGGGCATTGTCCGCGCGCCGACCCACGAGCCCTCCATGACCTTGAGGTTCTCAAAGCCATGCTCCTGCAGATACTCAATTACGCCCGAAAGAATCTCCGGATGCGTCACCGCGCCCTGATCTGCCTTGCCACCGACGACGAGGTTCGGCTTGAGCGCGATGCGCTTGCGCTTGTCCGCGATTTCGCCGGCCAGATCCGCCTGCTCCAGCAGCTGCTTGGTCATCGCGAGATAGTCTCGCCCGTGAATCAGCATAATCTGATTTTGTTCCATGATGCTCCTCCTGTATTGCCGCGCCATCCGCGCTTTTTTTACATCTTATCACATGTACGCGCATTTTGCACCCTCTGATTTTTCCGCAGGATAAATATATCCATGCGCCTCGCAGATTCCCAGGTGGCTCTGGCCTCACCGTTGGCTTTTTGCCAAAAAGAAATATCCGTTTCCGCTTGCGCGGAAACGGATATTTTTACCCTTGAAGGCCAAAGCTCACGGCAATGGCCGAATCCACCTGATTCATCACACTCTCATCCGCATGGCCCATATGCTCGCGCAGACGGCGCTTGTCGATGGTGCGGATCTGCTCGAGCAGAACGATGGAGTCCTTGCTCAGTCCCACATCGTGCCCGCTCAGACTGATATGCGTCGGCAGCCGCGCCTTGCCGGTCTGGCTGGTAATGGCTGCGGCAATGACCGTCGGGGAATGCTTGTTGCCGGTATCGTTCTGCACAATCAGCACGGGCCGCGTGCCGCCCTGCTCGCTGCCCACGACCGGGCTCAGATCGGCATAGAAAATATCGCCTCGTTTTACGTTCGTATCCATTCGCTTCACACTCCGTGGAAAAATAAAGTCACACGATGCTCTGTGAACTGGTGTTATTCTCCCACGCAAGAGCCGGAATTATACGGCCCGCAAAGCTCTCAATCCATTGTATGCGCTGTACGCACAATCCGGCACGC
>CAKUCT010000281.1 GCA_934643765.1 uncultured Oscillospiraceae bacterium | reverse complement strand
ATCCCGAGCGACAGCAGAGGAATCAGCAGATTCGCCGTCTGCGTGATGAGGTCCGCCGTACCATAGTCGGCGGGGGACAGATATTCGGTATAAAAGCGCACCATGAGAAACACGAGCACCTTGGAGCCGAAGGTTCCCAGCCCAAGCTTCACCGTATTTCCCGCGAGCCGCTGATATTTGTTTTGCATATCACCATTCCAAACCAAAAAGCGTCTTCCCAATGGACAATGCCATTGTAGAAGACGCTTTTAACCTGCTCTGAAATCAAATTGAAACAAAACTTAAACAGCCCGCCTCCTGCTCCTCCCTTTCTTGCAATTTCTCGGGGCTATGGTATGCTTTGCATACAGAAGCCCATTCGGGCAGGTGATTTGATGACGGCGCAGAAAAAAAAGCGAGATTCTGACCGGCGGCATTGCGGCGCTTTTGATCGTCTGCGCCGTGGCCGCGCGCGTCGTTACGCGCGGGCATCGGGAGGCTCCGTACTTCCTGCCGGTGTCGCTGCTGCGGAGCTTGATCTACATCGGCCTCATGACGTGGTGGGGCATTTCGCTCTGGCAGCGCATTGTGCAGACGCAGGTGCGGCGGTATCTGGCGGCGACGGCGGCACTCTGCGTGTTCTGGCGGAGCATCCGGACGGCCAAATTCTTTTTTGCGGTCAGCTCTGCGGCCATCCGATACCTCTGGTACGGCTATTATGTTCCGATGCTGTTCATTCCGCTGCGCTGCGTGCTCGTTGCGCTCTCGCTCGGAAAGCCTGAAAACTATCGGCTTCCCAAATGGACGGGCCTTCTTTATCTTCCCACCACGCTGCTTCTGCTGCTGGTGCTGACGAACGACCTGCATCATACGCAGGCAGACGCGATCTACAAGCTGTCCCGCGCGGGCATCGTGACCGGCAGCGACAAGGAACACAACTGCAAGCCGAACACGAACATCCGCCGCAGCGAGGTCGCCGCCATTCTGACACGCATGATGCACGCCAATAAGCGCCAGAGCTTTGCGCTGGGCGAAACAGCAGAACCCAACCCCGCAGAAACCAAGCCGGAAGAAAATACAGAATCTTTGAAGTTCACGCAGCAGCAGCAGAGCGCTTCCGCGCCGAAGGACGGCAGCGCGAGCTGAAACGCACCGATAAGGACGGCAAACAGGTCAGCTTTGCCCCGCCGCGCTACGAATATTCCTACAATTTTGATCTGACCGTCACGGTCAATAGTCCGTACTTTGAGGAAATGAAATTCCGCGTCAACCCGCGTCCGGTCACGCTGGAATCAGAGGCGCCGCGCGGCTTCTCCATCACGCGCGCCATCGACCCGACCTACAGCATCGAGTCCCGCAGATACAAGCAGCAGGCGGATGAGATCCGCGAAGCCATTGAAAAGGTCCGCGGCAAGGGTCATGCAGCACCTGCTGCGCAGCCCGAACAGCTCACACCGCCGCAGACAGCACCCGCTTCCGGCCCGTGGACCTGCCCGGCCTGCGGCGGCTCGAACAGTGGGAAATTCTGCGAATACTGCGGCATATCCCGCCCGTAACAACAATTTTAAAGCTCAAAATGAAAGGATTTTTATTATGAAAAAGCTCGTATCGTTACTTCTCATCGCCTCTCTGCTCCTCGTCCTCGCCGCCTGCGGCAGCAAGGACGCCCTCGCCGGAACATGGACGGGCGACCTCGGCCTGGACGGTATCGTCACCTGGACGTTTGACGGCAGCGGCATGGTCAAATTCGACAACGGCTTTGCCAAGCAGGACGGCACCTATACCATCGACGGCGATCAGGTCACCATCCAGCTCGAGCTCTGGGACGACGCGCAGACGTTCACATAC
>CAKUCT010000280.1 GCA_934643765.1 uncultured Oscillospiraceae bacterium | reverse complement strand
GCCGCCTCAATGACGCCCTGGTCGACCTCGTTGAGCGAAGACTCGACCATACGCGCAATAAACGGCGCCGCCGCGATAACAAGGGAGACGACCGTGGCCGTTGCGCCGTAGCTCTTGCCGACGAGCCACTTGGTAAACGGAGAGACGAGAATCAGAAGAATCAAAAACGGCACGCTTCGCACCAGGTTCACGATGATATCCAGCACGCGGTAGATCACCGCGTTTCTGCGAATGCCGTTTTCGCCCGTGATGCAAAGCAGAATCCCGAGCGGCAGGCCAAGAAGATAGCCGAAGGCCGTGGAGGCCAGAACCATGTATAATGTGTCGCGGACGCCTTCAACAAGCGTCTGTACCATACCGGCTTCAAACATGTTCTTCACCCTCCAATACCTTTAAGTTATGCGCCTTCACGTAGTCCATCAGCGCCGCGAGCTCTGCGTCATCCTCCGGCAGCGCCAGCTTCACGCAGGGCTCGTCCGCATCCTGCAGCCTTGCAAGCACCAGACGCTTGGCGGCCTTCGTTTGCGGGTGCGTTAAGACCTCTTCCACAGGGCCGGTCTCCTGAATGAGCCCCTCGTCCAGCACAGCCACGCGGTTGCAGATCTGCTGGACAACCTTCATTTCGTGTGTAATGACGACGATGGTGATATGCTGCGTCTGGTTGATCGTCTGCAGCAGGGACAGAATCGATTCCGTGGTCATCGGATCGAGCGCGCTCGTCGCCTCGTCGCAGAGGATGATCTCCGGGTCGTTTGCCAGCACGCGCGAGATGGCCACGCGCTGCTTCTGGCCGCCGGAGAGCTGCGAGGGATAGGCGTTTGCCTTATCGGCAATGCCGACGAGCTTCAAAACCTCCATGGCGCGCTTTTTCGCATCTTTTTTGCGCATGCCCGCAATCTCCAGCGGGAAGCAGACGTTGCCGAGGACGGTTCTTTGCATCAGGAGGTTGAAGTGCTGGAAGACCATGCCGATCTTCTGGCGGCAGCGGCGGATTTCCGACTCCGGAAGCTCCATGAGATCCTGCCCGTGGACAAAGACCTTGCCGGAGGTCGGGCGCTCAAGCAGGTTCAGGCAGCGCACCAGCGTGCTCTTGCCCGCGCCGGACAGACCGATGATGCCGAAGATATCGCCCGGCGCAATGTCGAGCGACACGTCGCGCAGTGCTTCGACTTCCTCCTTGCCGCCGGAGAATTTTTTTTCAATGTGCTCTAATCGAATGACCGAATTCATCAAATTCCTCGTTTCTGCTCCGATGTTTGATCGGAGTATTGTTTTTTAGACAGGGAAACAGAGCGCAGCCGGAATTCGGGTGCGCTCTGCCGCTCAGGACTCAGTCGTCAAAGGGAACGACCGCGCCGTCATACGTTTCGTTGATATAGTTGCGGATGGTGTCGGACTTGAGGGCCGCGACCAGCGCCTGAATCTTCTCGGAGTTTTCGTTGCCTTCCTTCACGGCGATGACGTTCACATAGGTCTTGGCTGCGTCGGAGTCGGACTTCTCATAGGCCAGGGAATCCTTTGCAACGGAGAAGCCGGCGTCGAGCGCGTAGTTGCCGTTCAGAACCACGAATGCGACCTCATCCTTCACACGCGGGACCTGCGCGGCCTCAAGCTCGAGGATCTCAACGTTGTAGGGGTTCTCTTCAATATCCAGAACTGTTGCGGTAAGACCTGCGCCTTTCTTGAGCTTGAGAATGCCGTTATCCTGCAGCAGAAGCAGCGCGCGCGCTTCGTTGGTGGTGTCGTTCGGGACGGCAATGGTGTCACCTTCCGCGATGTCGTCCAGAGAGGACTTGGTGCCCGGATAGATGCCGAACGGCTCATAAT
>CAKUCT010000279.1 GCA_934643765.1 uncultured Oscillospiraceae bacterium | reverse complement strand
TGGTACGCCCGACACGATTCGAACGTGCGACCTACAGAGTCGGAGTCTGTCACTCTATCCAGCTGAGCTACGAGCGCATTTGTGCGTTCCTGCCCGGAACGCAGAGCTATTATAGCAAATCTTTTCCGGAATGTAAAGCGAAAAGGCTGTCGTTTTCCGGGATTTTTCCGATCACACGAACCTCCGGTGGAAAACAAGGCGCGCAGATAGCCCCGCTTTTTCAAAGCGCCGTGCCCTTCTTCGGCACGAAAAATCCGCTCATATCGGCGCGTTCCAGCTCCAGAAGCTTTCCTTTCCGATCGACGCCGCCGGCATAGCCCGTCAGGCTTCCGTTCGTGCCGACAACGCGGTGGCATGGAATGATCAGAGAGATTGGATTGTGCCCGACCGCACCGCCGACCGCCTGCGCAGACATCCTCGAAAGCCCCATTTTTTCTGCCAACTTGCCTGCAATCTCACCGTATGTCATGGTTTTTCCATAGGGAATCTGCAAGAGAATATCCCATACCGCCTTCCGAAAGTCTGAACCTATGGGATGCAGCGGCGGCGTAAAATCCGGCTCCTTGCCAGCAAAATAAACGTCCAGCCAGCGTCTGGCCTCCGCGAGAACAGGCGTATCCAACTCCATACGTTCCGCAGCAGGCAGACCGCGCGCAAAGTATTTTTGTTCCTCGAACCAAAGGCCGGTTAAGCCAAGCTCATCCGCTGCCAGCAGGATGCCTCCCAGCGGCGAATCATAATGCTGAACAAACATCATCGGATCATCCTCCATTTTGCGCCTTGATTTGCAATCATTTTATTTCGCAGCAGCGCTTTCGGTTCTTCCAGGTGAGAATCAGATTTGCCGGATAGCCCAGCAGTAAATCAATCGGTGAGATATTGGCATTTGACACGCCAAAGCTCAGAATCGACGGAAAGACCAGTGTGTTTGCAAAGCCACACAAGCCCTTGATAAAATAGGCGATCATCGCCGCGATGATCCAGAGCCAGGACATCAGTATCCCTTCTTTTCGTGTATTCATACTAACACAAAATAGGTAAAATGTCTTTGCAAAAACAGAAATTCAATTCTGATAATTTTTATCCATACTCGGTGCTATTGCCGCGGCACAAAGCGCTATGCAAATATCGCAAATGCGTATGATAAAACTCCGGCACCTGTATGAACCAGGTGCCGGGGTCCATTATGCGATTGGATTCCGGACGAATCTTAGTACATGCCGCCCATGCCGCCGCCCTGTGCTGCGGCCGCTGCCATAGCGGCGTCAGCCTGAGGATCGGGCTTGTCGGCGACCAGAGATTCGGTCGTCAGGACGCAGGAAGCGATGGAAGCCGCGTTCTCCAGAGCGGTTCTCGTGACCTTGGTCGGGTCGACGATACCGGACGGGATCATGTCGCAATAGGTCTCGGTGTAGGCGTTGTAGCCATAGCCGATCTTGCGGCTGGAGCGGATTTTCTCAAAGACGATCGAGCCGTCAACACCCGCGTTCTCTGCGATCTGGCGGATCGGAGCCTGCAGCGCCTTGGCAATGATCTGTGCGCCGGTCTTCTCGTCGCCGGAGAGCTTTGCGATCAGCTTATCAACAGCGGGGATTGCATTGACGAACGCCGTGCCGCCGCCGGCAACGATGCCCTCTTCCACAGCTGCGCGCGTTGCGTTCAGTGCGTCTTCCACGCGGAGTTTCTGCTCCTTCATGGCAACCTCGGTCTGTGCGCCGACCTTGATGACGGCCACGCCGCCGGACAGCTTGGCAAGACGCTCCTGCAGCTTTTCCTTGTCGTAGTCGGAGGTGGTGATGGCCAGCGTGTTCTTGATCTCGGCAACACGCGC
>CAKUCT010000278.1 GCA_934643765.1 uncultured Oscillospiraceae bacterium | reverse complement strand
TCAGGATAACGCCTGCCAGCTGGCCGTTTCCGGGCTTGGAGCCCTCGCGGTTGGGGAAGTTCCGGGTTGTGTGGCGGATGGAAATGGCGTCGTTTGCCGGCACATCGCCCGCGCCGAAGCAGGGGCCGCAGAAGCAGGGCTTGAACAGCGCACCGGATTCCAGAAGCTTCTGCTGCACGCCGTTTTGCATCAGCTCCAGGTTGACGGGAATCGAAGGCGGATAAACAGAAAGCGAGAAGTCGCCGCAGCCGACATCAAAGCCGTCGAGAATCGAGGCTGCCTCGGCAATGTTGTCATACATGCCGCCCGAGCAGCCTGCAATGATGCCTTGATCTACCATCAGGCGGCCATTTACCAGCTTGTCGGTCAGATGCAGCTGCACCTTGCCGCCGAACTGCGCCTGCGCGCGCTGCTCCACGGCGCGTAGATGATCGCCGGGATTTGCAATCAGCTCGCGCAGCGTGACGGCCTCAGACGGATGGAACGGAAGTGCCGCCATGGGTTCTAATTTTGAGAGGTCAATTTCAATGCACGCGTCGTAATACGCGCCGTCCTCCGGCGCCATTGCGCGGTAATCTTCCGGGCGGCCATGGATGGCGTAGTATTCTTCTACCGCGCTGTCTGTCTGCCAGATGGAGCTCAGGCAGGCCGTCTCCGTCGTCATCACGTCGATGCCGATGCGGAAGTCCATCGGAAGGTTGCGGATGCCGGGGCCGGCGAATTCCAGAACCTTATTTTTGACAAAACCATTTTTATATGTTGCGCCGCACAGGGCGATGGCCACATCGTGCGGGCCCACGCCGTGCGGCACTTCGCCGGTCAGCCACACGAGCACGACCTGCGGCCGGGCTACATCGTAGGTGTTTTTGAGTAGCTGCTTGACAAGTTCCGGGCCGCCTTCGCCGATGCCCATTGTGCCAAGCGCGCCGTAGCGCGTATGGCTGTCGGAGCCGAGGATCATCCGGCCGCAGCCGGACATCATTTCGCGCGCATACTGGTGGATGACGGCCTGGTTGGCCGGGACGTAGATTCCGCCGTATTTGACGGCGGCGGAAAGACCGAACACATGATCGTCTTCATTGATGGTGCCGCCCACGGCGCACAGACTGTTATGACAGTTCGTCAGCACATAGGGGACAGGGAACTGCTTGAGCCCGCTGGCTCTTGCCGTCTGGACGATGCCGACATAGGTGATATCGTGGGAAATCAGGCTGTCAAAGCGCAGGTGGAGCTGCGAATCGGCGGCGGGCTGATTGTGCGCAGACAAAATGCGCCAGGCCATCGTCTTTTCCCGCGCGCCGGAGGGCGCCTGCGGCGCCGGTACGGGGCCGGAGGTATGGTAAACAACGCCGGTGTCTGTTAATCGGATCATGGTTGCATCGTCCTTTCCGCGTTTGCTTGCGCCCGGCCAAAGACGCCGGGCAATGATTTGAAATCAGTATAGCATATCTGTCGGAAAATGCAAGCTGAAATGAATTTATTTTTTAAAATCTTGCAAAATACAATAAAAATTTCTCTGTTATCGGAGCGAAATGCAGATATCCTGCAAAAAATTAGAGAGATTATGAAATTATAAAAAATAGTTCTTGCAAAAACGGCAAAGGAACGCTATAATGAGGCAAACGTTAAGGCGCGCGCCGGTCAGACGGCTGCCGCGGAAGGAGACAAGACGATGCAACAGGAGAACAAAATTCTGAATCAGTCCGCACAGACGCTCAGCGCGCTTGTCAAACAGGAATATCAGATCGGCGATTCATATTATTTCGGCGAGGTCAAGCGCGGCCTTCGCAACAGCGACGGCACGGGCGTGCTCATCGGCGTTACAAAAGTCGGCAGCGTGCAGGGC
>CAKUCT010000277.1 GCA_934643765.1 uncultured Oscillospiraceae bacterium | reverse complement strand
CGTTGGCGGCGTTCTGCTCGGCGGCGGCGAAGGCGTAGGCGCAGACCAGCTGCAGCTCGCGCACCTGCGGAATGTCCTGCAGGTGGGAACGCTCATAGAGATATTTTGCTTTGCGCACGACGTAGAGGCCGCCGGGGAGCGTACCGGTCGCGCTCAGGCCTTCCTGAATTTCGCGGCGCATGGCGTTCCAGATCGTCTTCAAAAAGTCCCAGATTTCCGGTCCTTCGTTCAACTCCACGTATTCCGGCAGCGTGATGTAGCGCCAGCGGCAGAACTGCGTGATTTCGGCAAACGAGCTTTCGGGGTACACGTCCTCGGCCTCTGCCGCGGGCTCGCCCTCGACGACGATATCACCGCCACCGACGGACATCACGCGCATGCGCTGGATTTCTTCCTCGCCTTTGTAGGCCAGAAAGTCCATGGTGTTCGGGTGCGGCAGATCTTTGGGGTCGTCGGTGCTGAAGACAATCTCAGTGCGCTCCGGGCCGAGCACCTCCTTGAGCACGCGGTCTGTGCCGTGGCCGACGCCGGTTTTGCTCAGAGAGCCGTAGAGAATGACGCGGAAGCGCTCTGCCTCCGGCGCGCGCGCCAGAAAGCGCTGCGCGGCGCGTTCGGGTCCGATGGTGTGAGAACTCGAGGGGCCCTTGCCGATTTTATATAGTTCGCGGATGGATTTCATAATGAATACCAAATTCCTTTTCTGTTTTTCTTTCGGGTACCGGAGTATTTTATTACTATAGCAAACTATGCGGCAAAAAACAATGGCCTTCGGCGGCTATTTCGCGCTTTTGCGGCTGAGCGCCTCCAGGGAAAGCTCGCCTGCCAGTTTGAACAGCGCGTCAGACAGGACGGTTTCCAGCGGGAGATTTTGCTGATTGGCGATGCGGCGGTAGAAGGCTTCGGCGGCAGGGTCAAGGGCGATGGTAAAGCAGGACATGGCAAACTCCTCCTCCATAAAGTATTTCATTTTATGTGGGAGGGATTGACAGGTGTGATATAATATTTTAGATTGAAATTGCAACTATTTCCGAAAGGATGTATCGATATGGCGAAAGAGAAGAAGGTTCAGCAGATCACCGATATGGAGGTCGATTTTGCGCAGTGGTACACCGACATCTGCCGCAAGGCGGAGCTGGTAGAGTACGCGTCGGTTAAGGGCTTTACCATCCTGCGCCCGTATGGCTATGCGATCTGGGAAAATATCCAGTCCATCATGGACGCCGAGTTCAAGAAGACCGGACATGAGAATGTGGCGATGCCGGTTCTGATTCCGGAGAGCCTGCTGAAAAAAGAGGGCGAGCTTGTAAACGGCTTTGCCCCCGAGGTCGCGTGGGTGACGATGGGGGGCAGCGAAAAGCTGGAAGAGCGCCTGGCGTTCCGCCCGACGTCGGAGACCATGTTCTGCGACCACTGGTCCAGAGTCCTGCAGACCTACCGCGAGCTTCCGATGCTCTATAACCAGTGGTGCTCGGTCATCCGCTGGGAGAAGACGACGCGCCCGTTCCTGCGCAGCCGCGAGTTCTGGTGGCAGGAGGGCCATACCATCCACGAGACCGCCGAAGAAGCCAAGGCCGAGACCGAGCAGCAGCTCAACTGCTATGCCGATTTCTTTGAAAACGTCCTCGCCATCCCGGTCGTGCGCGGCCGCAAGACCGACAAGGAGAAGTTCGCCGGCGCCGAGGCGACCTACACCGTCGAGTGCATGATGAAGGATCGCAAGGCCCTCCAGGGCGCAACGAGCCACTATTTCGGCGACAAGTTCTCCCGCGCCTACAACGTGACCTTCACCGGCCGCGACAATAAACTGCAGTATCCGTTCCAGACCTCCTGGGGCTCCACGACGCGCATGATCGG
>CAKUCT010000276.1 GCA_934643765.1 uncultured Oscillospiraceae bacterium | reverse complement strand
AGGTTTCCTTTGGGTTCTTTTACGGGAGCCTCGAACCCATTTTTTCTTCTCAAGAAAAAACGGGTTTGAGAAAAAAGAGCAAGCTGGCGGGCACCGCCAGAAAAACTCTGGCCCCTGGGCCACGCCCAGGCAGTAAAAAGCCCTCTGGCTGGCTAAGCCAGAAAAGTCCATCAGACCTTGCAGGTCCAGCCGAACGGGTCCGGCTTCTTGCCCCACTGGATACCGGTCAGCTCGTCATAGAGCTTCTGGGACAGAGCGCCGATCTGGTTGTTGTTGACCTCATACTTCTCATCGTTCCAGGCAAGCTCGCCGATCGGGGAAATGACAGCCGCCGTGCCGACGCACCAAGCCTCTTCCAGCGCGCCGCTTTTGGCCGCTTCAAAGAGCTCGTCGACGCTCAGCAGCCGCTCTTCAACCGGAACGCCCCAGCTCTTGAGCAGCTCAATGCAGGACTTTCTGGTCACGCCGCGCAGAATCGAGCCCGTCAGCATCGGGGTGACAACGGTGCCGTTGATCTTGAACATGACGTTCATGCCGCCGCCTTCTTCCACGTATTTGCGCTCCACGCCGTCCAGCCACAGAACCTGCGAATAGCCCTTTTCGATGGCCTTGTCGCCCGCGCGGTTGGCCGCCGCGTAGTTGCCGCCGCACTTGGCTTCGCCCGTGCCGCCGCGCACCGCACGCACGTCTTCGGTCTCGACCATGATGGGAACCGGCTGCAGGCCATTTTTGAAGTAGCTGCCCGACGGGGAGAGAATGATGGCAAATGTCGCCTCATGCACACCATGCAGGGCCAGCGTCGGGTCGGTAGAATATAGGAAGGGGCGAATGTATAGGGATGTGCCGGGCTCGGACGGAACCCAGTCGGAATCAACCTTGACCAGCTCCTTGATGGCCTGCAGGCCGTCTTCCTCGTCAATGCGCGGAAGGCCCAGACGATCGCAGGAACGGTTGAGTCTTGCAACGTTCTCCCAGGGTCTGAACAGCTGAACCTCGCCATCCGGGCGGCGATAGGCCTTCAGGCCCTCAAAGACCTCGGTGCCATAGTGCAGGACGCTTGCCGCTGGGGACATAGAGATGGGGCCGAAGGGCACAATGCGCGCATCGTGCCAGCCTTTGTCGGCAGTATAGTCCATCAGGAACATGTGATCTGTGAAAACAGAGCCGAAGCCAAGCTGATCTGCCGGCGGCATGGTGCCGTGGTTCGGATTGTGGGTAACAGAAATTTTCATAATATACAGCCTCCTGTTGAGAAATTTCAAATGGCAAGGATTTTATCAAAGATCCTTCAGATGCTCCATATTCGTGCGGATACCGTCGCAGCAGGCATGGAAGGTTGCCTTCTCTTCGTCGGTCAGCGGCAGCTCCACAACCTGCTCAACGCCGTTTGCGCCGATCACGCACGGCACGCCCGCAAACAGGCCGGACTCACCATACTCGCCGCAGAGCTCCGCGCTGGCGGGCATGATGGCCTTTTCATCGTGCAAAACGATGTGCGCCATGCGCGCAGCCGTCGTTGCAATGCCGTACTCGGTGCAGTATTTGCCGGAGAATGTGACCCAGCCGCCGCCGATGGACTCTTTCTGCAGGGCCGGACGGTCAAAGCGGAAGCGCTCGTCTTTTTCTGCCCACACATCCAGCGGCACGCCGCGGAAGCTCACGCACGACCAGGGCGCAAACTGCTGGTTGCCGTGCTCGCCCATCATGTAGCAGGTGATGGACTTGTGGTCGATGCCAGTCTGGCGCGCCAAAGCGCTTAGTAGTCTCGAAGTATCCAGGCCCGTGCCGGTGCCGAAAACGCGGCCTCTCGGAAGGCCAAGGCCCAGCGCCAGCTCGCGCGTTACGATATCGCAGGGGTTTGTAATATTG
>CAKUCT010000275.1 GCA_934643765.1 uncultured Oscillospiraceae bacterium | reverse complement strand
GCTGATTGTCGCGCTGGCGCTCATTTTTCCGCGCGCGGGCTACAGCCGCTCAGAGTGGTCAGACGGTCTTGCGCCGGTTGTGACCGAGGCGGCGGAAAAGATGAACATGTTCCGCAAAAATGCGGCCACAGGGCAGGTGGAGTTTGTCTCGCCCTTCACGCCGAGCACGCTTGGCAGATGGGCATGGGACTCAAGCGTGAGCAGTGTGAACCTCCGGCGTGTCGGGCCGCAGCGGAAGACCGGCCGGCGCGTGATGCAGGTCCGTTCAAACTATACGGCGATCTGCCATCTGCGGGCGGACTCTTTGGCTGTCTATGAAGACAGCACATGGAAGGCGCTCAAGGACGAAGATTATGTCAACTCCGGCGTTTCAGACGAGCTTCTGCTGCTACCCGATGCGCAGACACTGAATGTCGGTTCGCCGAGCGAGCTGCAGATCCGGACCGATATGAAGTCCTCCATCTTCTACACGCCCTACCGGACCATGCAGCCGCTGGACGGTGCGGAGGTCGTGTACGATGCCTACATCAAAAATCCAAGCCAGCTGACCGAGTACACGGTCAATTATGTCTATGTGGAGGAGACTCCCGGAAACAGCGAGCAGTATACTTCCTTTGTCTATAACACCTATACCCAGCTGCCGGAGGACGTGCGGCACGAGTTGGTTCAGATTCTGAATGAGTCCGGCCTTGAACGCGCGGACACGCAGCTGACGGCGCGCGCGATTGCAAGCTATGTTGCGCAGTCGGCCACATACAGTCTCGATACCCCGCGTGTGCCGGACGGAGAGGATTTTGCGCTCTGGTTCCTGCGCGAGAGCGACACCGGCTACTGCGTCCATTTTGCGACGGCAACGGCGCTGCTGTTGCGTGCGGCCGGGATTCCGGCCCGCTACGTGACGGGCTATTATCTCAAAACGCAGGCAGGGCAGTGGGTGGACGCGTCCGAGGACGACGCGCACGCATGGGTAGAATATTATCTCAACGGCTATGGCTGGCAGGTACTGGATCCGACGCCTGCGGATACAAGCGAAACCGCGCCAGAGGAAACGCAGACGCAGTCGCCGGAAGAACCGGAGCAGACGCAGAGCCCCGAAGAACCGGAGCAGCAGCCCACGGAGTCGGAACCGGCGCGCACAGAACAGACAACGCAGGAGAATGCGCAGGCAGCTCCGGCTGAAACGCAGGCACAGGGCAAAACCGGCTGGATTTTGTCGCTGCTCTGGGCCGTGCTTGCGGCGGCTCTGGTGCTGATCGTCTGGCAGATTGTTCTTCTGAGCCTTCGTAAAGCGTCGATGCAGAGCGGCTCCAACAACCGGCGCGCGGTTGGGCTGTGGCGGCATATTGAATTTTTATGTAAACTTGATAAAAAGGCAGCGCCGGAGGCGCTTCACGCCATTGCGCTGCGCGCGCGCTTCAGCCAGCACCAGATCACACCGCAGGAGCTTGCGCAGCTGGAAGATTTCGCGGCAGAAAAAACAAGCCGCCTGCTGCGCGAAAGCAGCTGGCTGAAGCGGCTCTGGCTGCAGCTGGCTCTTGCGCTGCGAGATTCCGGAGAATCCTGAAAAAGCCTGTAGGATGCGCGGACAGACGCCTTGCGCCGCGGCAGAAAAGCTGCCGCGGTGCAAAGACGGCCGGTGCTTGACAAGGCAAAAAAAGCATTGTACAATACTCAGGCTGTAATTTGATATGCCCCAGTAGCTCAGGGGATAGAGCATTCGCCTCCTAAGCGGCAGATTGTTCGATTCCTTCGAGCAATGAAAATTGCATAAATCTTAAAAATGTCTCAGTAGCTCAGCTGGATAGAGCACACGCCTCCTAAGCGGCAGATTGTTCGATTCCTTCGAGCAGTGAAAATTGCATAAATCTTAAAAAT
>CAKUCT010000274.1 GCA_934643765.1 uncultured Oscillospiraceae bacterium | reverse complement strand
CGGAATTTCCGCGTGTGTTTTACAGGCGGATTTACAACAGGTTCGGCAGAGCGTCCGGTGCGTGGGGCGTTCGGAGCCTTCAGACAGACAGACGCGGGCATCTGCCTGCAAACGGCGGCGAGACGGGGCCGGCCGTGGGCGGCGGAGCTTGCGGGGATTTTTGTTGTCTTTTTGCCCGGGCTTCTGCGCAGGATTGCTGCGCCCATCCGGCATCGGGCTGCCGCATGCAGGCGGCGTATGCGCCGCTTTATATTGAAAGAAATAAGGCTGTCAAACGCAGCCGTAACGTTGAATGTTTTGAAAAGAGGTACTTTAAATTTGGCAGAAAAATTAAAGATCATCCCCCTCGGGGGACTCAATGAAATCGGCAAGAACATGACCGTTCTAGAATACGGCAAGGATATCATCATTGTCGACTGCGGCCTCGGCTTCCCGGAGGACGATATGTACGGCGTGGATCTTGTCATCGCAGATACAAGCTATCTGGTCAAAAATCAGGAAAAAATCCGCGGCCTGTTTCTGACACACGGCCACGAGGACCACATCGGCGGCATTCCGTATGCCATGCAGCAGTTCAACTGCCCCGTGCACGGCACGAGGCTCACCGCAGGTCTGGTCAAGCTCAAGCTCGAAGAGCATCATCTTGAGCGCAAGGTCAAGCTTTTCACGCACGAGGCGGGCGAAACGGTCAAGGCCGGCTGCTTCCAGGTGGAGTTTGTCCATGTGAACCACTCGATTGCAGACGCCGTGGCCTTTGCCATCAAGACGCCGGTCGGAACCGTCTTTTTCTCGGGCGATTTTAAGATTGACGCTATGGCCGAAGACGGCATGATCGATCTGACGCGCATCGGCCAGCTCGGAAAAGAGGGCGTTCTGGCCTTCCTCTGCGACTCGACCAACGTCGAGCGTCCCGGCTTTACGCCGTCGGAGCGCAGCGTGGCCGACAGCTTTGACCGTCAGTTCTCCGGCTGCAAGCAGAGAATCATCGTCACGACCTTCGCCTCCAACGCGTTCCGGCTGCAGAGCCTGCTCAGTGTCGCGCACAAGCACGGGCGCAAGGTCGCCGTCACGGGCCGCAGCATGGAAAACATTCTGAAGGTTTCCACGGAGCTCGGCTATCTGAAGATTCCAAACAATACCCTGGTCGACATCAACGCCATTAAATCCCTGCCGAAAGACAAGATTGTCATTGTCTCCACCGGCTCGCAGGGCGAAAATATGTCCGCGCTCTACCGCATGGCTTTCTCCGGCCACCGGCAGGTAGAAATCCAGGCAGGCGACCGCGTGATCATTTCGGCCTCTGCGATTCCCGGCAACGAAAAGGCCATTGGTAAGATCATCAACGAGCTCTACCGCAAGGGCGCAGACGTCGTCTATGACAAGCTCGAGGGCCTGCATGTCTCCGGCCACGCCTGCCAGGAGGAGCTGAAGATCATGCACGCGCTTTTAAAGCCGCGCTTCTTCATCCCGGTGCACGGCGAGCAGCGCCATCTGCAGGCGCATTCGCGTCTGGCCCAGTCGATGGGCATGGACCCGAAGAACATCTTTATCAGCGATATCGGCAAGGTGCTCGAACTCACGAAGGCGACATGCAAGTGGGGCGGAACCGTGCCGGCCGGCAAGATTCTGGTCGACGGAACCGGCGTTGGAGATGTCGGAAGCGTTGTGCTGCGTGACCGCAAGCATCTGGCGCAGGACGGCATGCTGGTCGTTGTTGTGAACCTGTCAAGCGAGGACGGAAGCGTCATCACGGGCCCGGATATCATCACAAGAGGCTTTGTGTATGTCAAGGAATCGGAAAATCTGATGGAAGAGCTGCGCGTGATCGCCGCGCATGCCATCGACCGCTGCCTTGCCGGCGGCACACGCGACTGGAGCGCACTGAAGGCCAA
>CAKUCT010000273.1 GCA_934643765.1 uncultured Oscillospiraceae bacterium | reverse complement strand
GCTTCAGTCCTCAAAGGGCATCAGGATAAACTTGCCGCCCTCTTTTTTGCGGAACATATCAAATGCTTTTTCCCACTGCTCCATCGGCATGCGCACATTCGCAATCTCGTCGACAAGCACCTTGCCGCGCGACAGCAGCTGCAGCGCCTGCTCCCAGTTGGCCTTTCTCGAACCGAGCGAGCCCGTTACGTGCGGCTCACGGTAGTTGAGCGCCTCAACATAGAACGGAATCTCTGCCGCGCCCATGCCGATCTGCGTGAAGTAGCCGCGGCGCTTGATGACGTGCAGCGCCGAATTGATGCCGGCCTTGCTGCCCGAGCACTCCATCACGACGTCCACGCCCTTGCCGTTTGTCAGCTCGCTCACCCGGTCTGCCAGGCTCTCGCGCTGGACATTGATCGTGTACTCCGCGCCGAGCTTTCTCGCCAGCGCCAGACGCTCTTCGTCCACATCCGTGCCGGATACCAGCACGCGCGCGCCATGTGCGCGGACGACCTGCATGGTCATAAGCCCAATCGGGCCCGGGCCGGAGATCAGAACCAGATCCGTCGGAGAAATCTTCGTCAGATCGAACACCGCGTGGCACACACATGCAAGCGGCTCTGTCAGCGCGGCGGAAATATCGTCGACATTGTCCGGAATCTTATGGACGCGTCCTTCCGGAACGACCGTATAATTTGTGAAAATGCCATTGTACCAGTAGCCGAGCGTCTTTCTGTCCGGGCAGAGGTTGTAGTACCCTTCCCGGCAGGCTTCGCACTTGCCGCAGTAAGCGAACGCGGTTTCCGAGACCACACGGTCGCCGACCTTGAAGCCTTCCACGCCATCGCCCAGCTCGGCGACGACGCCAGAGAACTCATGGCCGACCGTAACCGGCGGCTTGACCGGGATTGCGATATCGCTGTCGTAGATATGAAGGTCCGAGCCGCAGATGCCCGCGGCAACCACTTTGATCTTAACCTGCCCAGCAGCGGGCTTCGGCTCTTCCACTTCCCGGATTTCCATATTCCCCGGTTCGCTTGCGTACTTCACAATCGCTTTCATTGGATTTGTTCATCTGGCCGCTCATACAGCGCACAGCCAGACTTACCGCCTTTCTTTTAATATGAACAGAGGCCGAAAAACGCCGCTTTTGTCCCCCGATTTTCGCGAAAGGCGTTTTTCGGCCTCTTGTTGTAGCTTACCATAAGTTACCGTTTTCGTCAAACGGTAATTCCTGCGGCGCGCCGGCAACCTTCATTTTTGGATGCGCCTGCGCCTCCGGGATGAGCGCCTCTGAAATCAGAATCTCGGTCAGCTCCATCGTATTTTTAATCCGGATTACGCGCGGGTTCTTTTCATCCATCTCGTTTGCCGTTTTCAGTGCAACGGCAATGCAGTCGCGGTCGCATTCCATGACCATCGGAATTTTTGCGGCCTTGAGCTCTGTGCATGTAATCGCGTTCGGATAGGTCAGCCGGAGATCCAGCTTCTCAAAAAGCCGCCTGGTCGTTGCGTCAAACGTTCCCATGCCGCACGCGTTTCCGTGCGTCGCGTCCGTCAGATCGAGCACCACGCGCCGCGTCGCCTGAATGCCGCCGTGCGCGTAGGGCGTCAGGAACGCGCCTGTGACCTGCGGGTCGGCGCCGTCGCCGCTCATGTCCTTTCCGATTTTATCAACAATCAGCACATCGATATTCTTGATATAGATTTCCATCATCAGCTCTTTTGCCCGCAGCAAAAGCTTCGGCTCAACCTGGGGAATATCCTCCCTGTGAATCGCGTGCAGATACGCCGTCGCGCCATACGCATTTTCCAGGACCGCGATGCCAAACAAAATGTTTGCGTTGTTCAAAATCACTTCTCCGAACAGCGGCACCAGGTGCGCCATGTGCTTGAAGCCGGCCTTATGGCAGACCTCCGCGC
>CAKUCT010000272.1 GCA_934643765.1 uncultured Oscillospiraceae bacterium | reverse complement strand
CGTTTGTCGATGGCTGGGCTGTGCAGGCAGCCAACGGCTAATTGATCGCCGGGTCTTTTGCCCCAATGCTGCGGTTTGAAAGCTTGAAATACAGATAGTATTCCTGCGCTTTCAAACCTTGCCTTGGAACAAAATCCCTCGCCGATCAGGCTGAAGAACCGAATAACTCTTGCACGGGGCGAGCATGCCGCTCGCCCCGTTTTTCAAAACACGGCGTTTTTCATAATATCACGCACGAAACTGCATGAGGCTCCGGGCGTGCACGGTATAACACGGGAGGCTGCTCCCGGCAAATGAGAGGATGAGGGTATTGAAGCGTAGAAGAGATCCAGCGGCGGTCAACAGCCGTCTGATCCGCCGGCCCATCCAGCGGATGTTCTGGCTGTTTTTGCTGCCGATGACGGCGGCGTTCTGTATCGGATTTGTATATCCGTTTTTGAAGGGACTGTTTTTGTCCTTCTGCAAGTTCAAGACGACCAGCAAGTGGACATGGGTTGGCCTTGCAAACTACGGCAAAGCCTTCGCCGACGAGAGCTTCCGGTACTCGTTCGGCTACACGGCGGTGTTTGCCATCGTGTCGCTGATTATCATTAACGTCCTGGCCTTCGCCGTGGCATATGCGCTGACGCAGGGCATCAAGGGCACGAACGTGTTCCGGACGGTCTTCTTCATGCCGAACCTCATCGGCGGCATTGTGCTGGGCTATATCTGGAGCATGATTTTTGACGGCATTCTGAGCCATTACGGCACGTCCATTCTGCTGAACACAAAGCTTGGCTTCTGGGGGCTGATTATCCTCATGTGCTGGCAGCAGATCGGATATATGATGATTATTTACATCGCGGGTCTGCAGGCCGTGCCGGAGGATATGCTGGAGGCCGCCAAGATTGACGGCGCGAACAAGTGGCAGACGCTCTGGAAGGTCACCATTCCGAACGTCATGCCGTCGATTACGATCTGCATGTTCCTGACGCTGACCAACGGCTTCAAGCTCTTTGACCAGAACCTTGCGCTCACCGGCGGTCAGCCGTATATCATCAACCCCGACGGCACGACGGTGCACACCACCGAGATGCTGGCGCTGAATATTTATAACACGTTCTACGGCCAGAACGCCAACGCCAGAGGTACGGCGCAGGCCAAGGCGGTTCTGTTCTTCATCCTGGTGGCGGCCATCGGCCTGATCCAGTTGAACGCAACACGGAAAAAGGAGGTACAGCAGTGATGAAAAGAAGCGCATTATCCAAGGAAAAGCAGGCGAAGAAGGCGCTGACGATCTTCTTCTCGGCGCTGTGCGTATTCTATGTGATGCCGGTGCTGCTGGTGCTTTTGAACTCGTTCAAGGTCAACACGTTTGTCAAGACTGATACGTTTGGCTGGCCGCACGGCGAGAGCTTTGCGGGCTGGAGCAACTTTGTCAAGGGCATGACCTTCGGCAACTATCCGTTCTGGAAGTCGGCGCTTTACAGCGTGGTCATTACGGTGCTGTCCACGGCGCTGATTTTGCTCTTCACGTCGATGGCTGCATGGTATATTTCCCGTGTCAACTCGCTTCTTTGCCGCGTGATCTATTATCTTTGCGTGTTCTCGATGGTTGTGCCGTTCCAGATGGTGATGTTTACGCTCTCGAAGACGGCAGATACCCTGAGGCTCAACACGCCGTGGACGATACCGATCATCTACCTTGGTTTCGGCGCGGGTCTGGCGGTGTTCATGTTCACAGGCTTTGTCAAGGCAATTCCGCTGGACATTGAAGAAGCGGCGGCCATCGACGGCTGCGGCCCGCTGCGGACCTATTTCTCGGTGGTGCTGCCGATGCTGCGGCCGACGATGATTTCCGTCGGCATTCTGGAGATCATGTGGATCTGGAACGACTATCTGCTGCCGTATCTGGTTCTGGACCGGACAAATTATCTGACGATTC
>CAKUCT010000271.1 GCA_934643765.1 uncultured Oscillospiraceae bacterium | reverse complement strand
TCCTTCATTTCGTAGTACAGGTCGTTGCCCTCACGGGTACGCTCGCCGACGCCGGTGAAGACGGAGTAGCCGTTGTGCTCGGTGGCGATGTTGTAGATCAGCTCCTGAATCAAAACGGTCTTGCCGACGCCTGCGCCGCCGAACAGACCGATTTTGCCGCCCTTTGCATACGGGCAGATCAGGTCGACGACCTTAATGCCGGTCTCCAGAATCTCTGTGGTGGATTCCTGTTCGGCATACGACGGGGCCTCGCGGTGGATGGGCCAGCGCTCAAGCTTCTGGTCGATGGGTTGGTCATCCAGAGGATTGCCCAGAAGGTCAAAGATACGGCCAAGGCACGCCTCGCCCACGGGGACGGTGATCGGCGAACCCGTGTCAACAGCTTCTGCGCCGCGGACCAGGCCGTCGGTGGAGCTCATGGCGATGCAGCGGACAATACCGTCGCCGATCTGCTGAGCGACCTCAGCCACGATCGTGCGATCGCCGTTTTTGAGCGTTACCGCATGGTTCAGATTGGGAAGCTGACCGTCGGGGAAACGAATATCAAGGACAGGCCCGACGACCTGTACGACAGTACCGGTATTTGGCAATACGGTCACTCCTTTCAAGACTGTTCTGCGCCGGCAACGATCTCGGTGATCTCCTGCGTGATGGCGCCCTGACGCGCGCGGTTGTAGCGCAGGTTGAGATCTCCGATGATTTCATCGGCGTTTTTGGTGGCGGAGTCCATGGCGGTGCGGCGGGCGGCCTGCTCAGAGGCGGTCGACTCGCACAGCGCGCCATACAGAAGCCCGCCGAGGTATTCCGGGACGATGGCGTTGAAGACGGCCTCGCTGCCCGGTTCATACAAGATGGTATTCTGCGCAGGGCGCTTCTGGTCGGAAATGCGCAGCGGCAGAAGCTCCAGCGTGCTCGGGGTCTGCGAAAGCATGGAAGCAAAGTTCGTATAGCCGAGCATCAGCTTGCCGTAGGTGCCGTCCAGAAAACCGTCCGCCAGCATGCGCGCGATGGTGTAGCAGTCGCCGATGGAGACGCTGGCGGCCTCTGCATAGCGCTCTGTCAGAATGGGGACATCCTTGCGCTTGAAAAACTCCACGGCCTTTTTGCCGATGGGCAGCACAATGGCGTCCTGGTCTGCAAGCTGGCTGTAGGTCAGCTTGAGAATGTTGTTGTTATAGCCGCCGGCAAGACCGCGGTCGCCCGCGATGACGAGATAGACGAGCTTGCCGTTGGGGTTGGTATGCAGATAGGGAGAGGAGAAATCGTTGTTGGTGTCTGCGATTTCGTCCATTGCCTCATACAAAGCCTGAAAATACGGACGGCTTGCAACCGCCTTGGCCTGCGCAGCGCGCAGCTTGGAGGCTGCTACCAGTTCCATGGCCTTGGTGATCTGGCGGGTGGACTGCATGCTCTTGATGCGGGTTTTAATCGCTTTTGTTGATAAGCCGGCCATGTACGCGCCTCCTTATCAATGCTGTTCCAGGAACTCGGCGACGCGTGTGGTAATGGCCTTGTTCAAAAGCGCTTCGGTTTCCTTGCTCAGATCGCCCGTTGTGCGGATGGCCGAGAGGACATCGGCAGCGTTGGCTTCCAGCCAGGGGTAGAGCTCGGCCTCAAAGGTACGGATCTGCTCGATCGGCACGTCCTTGAGGTGGCCGCCGATAACGGCGTAGAGGATGCAGACCTGATAGGCGACATCGACCGGCGCGTTGCGGTCCTGCTTGAGCACTTCCACGATGCGCGCGCCCTGATCGAGGCGGTCACGGGTGTCTTTGTCAAGATCGGAGCCGAACTGAGAGAAGCTCTGCAGCTCGCGGTACTGCGAATACAGAAGCTTCAACCGGCCGGCGACCTTCTTCATGGCCTTGATCTGTGCGCTGCCGCCGACACGGGAGACGGAGATACCGGGGTTGACCGCCGGCATAACGCCGGAGTGGAA
>CAKUCT010000270.1 GCA_934643765.1 uncultured Oscillospiraceae bacterium | reverse complement strand
GAACAACAGGAGGCGCACGCATGAACCAGATGATTCTTGCCTACAACTTCCCCGCCAAGCACCTCTCGAAGCTCCGCATGGCAGCCATGAAGCTCGGCGTAAAAGTAAGGCCCGTTGAAAAGCGGGAATATCTGCAGAGCCTGGGCTCGTTCACCGGCGCGCTCGGCTCCTTTGAGAGCGTCTATGACGGCGAAAACTTTCCGGAGCTGATGCTGGTTCTGTGCGGATTCTCCCAGCCGATGGTAAACACATTTTTGTCCCTTCTCAAAGCCTCGCGCCTTCCCGTGATTCCGCTCAAGGCGGTCCTGACCGAGACGAACCAGGGCTGGAACTCTCTGGAGCTGCATGAGGAGCTCAAAAAGGAGCACGCAGCGCTCCAAAACGGCGCGTCCGCGCACGAGTAAATCCTATAAAATCCGGCACAAAAACCGCGCCGCTGCAAAGCTTGCAGCGGCGCGGAGCACTTTCATCAGCCGTTTGTGAAATGATACGAATGGCCGGGATCGTAGGCCATTTTGTTGCTCTCGGAAATAAAATCCATGAACCGCTTGGCAGCCGACGTCGGCGTCACACCCTGCAGCGTGCACATCGTCACCGAACGCGGCGGGATGGAAAAGTCTGTCCGCAGCGGCAAAATGACGCCGCGGCTGAGCCCCGACTGGGAAAACTCCTCTGTCACGCACGCAACGCCAAGGCCGATTCTTGCAAGCGAGATCAGAAGATTATGAGAGCCAAGCTCGATTTCCGGCTGAATGGTCACGCCGTGCTGCTGGAAATACTGCTCAAGATACAATCGCGAGCTTGCCTTGCGCTCCAACAAAATCAAGGGAAATGCCGCGATCTCGTCCATCGAATACGCGTGCGTAAAGTCACACGGATAGTCCGGCGCCGCGACAAAGATCGTATGCGTATCGACGCAGTGGCGCACGTCATAGATCGACTCGTCCTGCTCGTCGCTGGCAAAGGCGATATCCACCTGCCCGGCATGCAGATAATCGAGCACCATCTTGCTCGTCCCGTTCAGAATCCGGATGCGGATGTCCGGATAGTCGCGGTGGAATGCCTCCAGACGCGAGAGAAGATACGTCTTTGTCACCGTATCGCTGGCCCCGATGATGAGCTCTCCCGTCAGAAGCTGCCGCGACTGGGCGAGCTTTTCTTCTCCGCTCTGGATCAGTCCCAGCGCGTGGGAAATATATTCCTGCAGCAATTTTCCTTCACTTGTCAAATAGACGCCCTTTGTGCTGCGGGAAAACAGACGCACCTGCAGCTGCTCTTCGAGCTGCTTGATGGACTGGCTGACCGCCGACTGGGAAATGAACAGATTCTGCGCGGCGGCAGAGATATTTCCCATACGCGCCACCTCGTGGAACACCCGGTATAGCTCCAGCTTGACCGCCATGATAACCCCTCCGTCATAAGTGTTTCTAATGTTCTCGATAAATTATATCTATTTTACTTATCTTTTTAAGTTGATTATAATGAATGAGTTTGGAATTGTCCAGTAAATTTTTTAGGAGGCTATTATGCTGATTCGTTCCGCTGAACAGGATATTGAACGTGTAATTTATACCGAAAAAGCCATCGCCGCCCGCGTTGAAGAGATCGGCACGGAGCTGACCCGCCGTCTCGGCGACAAGCGCCCGGTTCTGGTGTGCGTGCTCAAGGGCGCATCGTTTTTCTACATTGACCTCTGCCGCTGCATGAACTGCGCAATCGACATGGACTTCATCTCTGTCTCCAGCTACGGTGCAAACGCGCAGTCGACCGGCGTCGTGCGTCTGATCAAGGATCTGGATAACAACATCACCGGCCGCGACGTCGTCATCGTTGAGGATATCATCGACTCCGGCCTTACCATGCACTATCTCAAGCAGCTGCTGGCCGCAAGAAAGCCCTCGTCCATCACGACGGTCTCCTTCCTCGACAAGTCCACCTGCCACGACA
>CAKUCT010000269.1 GCA_934643765.1 uncultured Oscillospiraceae bacterium | reverse complement strand
TGTCTGCATTCTGGACAATCCGGAAGCGGACCTGCTCGACCTCATGGATCACATCCAGGGCCCGGATTTCCCGACCCGCGGCATCATTATGGGCCGCAGCGGCATCCGCGCCGCGTACTCCACGGGCCGCGGAAAAATTACCGTCCGCGCCAGAACCGAGTTTGAGGAGTTCGGCCAGAACCGCCAGCGCATCATCGTCACCGAGCTTCCCTATCAGGTCAACAAGCGCCAGCTCATTGCCGCCATGGCAGATCAGGTGCGTGATAAGCGCCTGGAGGGCATTTCCGATATCCGCGACGAAACCGACCGCAATGGCATGCGCATCGTCATTGAGCTCAAAAAGGACGCGAACGCTCAGGTTGTGCTCAATCGTCTCTTTGCCCAGACCCAGATGCAGACGACCTTTGGCGTCACAATGCTGTCCCTGGTCAACAACCAGACACAGCCGAAGATTCTCTCGCTTCGTCACATGCTGGATGAGTATCTTGCCTTCCAGGAAGAGATCATCACCCGCCGCACGCAGTATGATCTCAAGAAGGCTCTCGACCGTCAGCATGTGCTGGAGGGCTTACTGATTGCAGAAGAAAATATTGACGCGGTCATCAAGACCATCCGCGAAAGCTACGACGACGCGAAAGAGCGTCTGATGGAGCGGTTCAACCTCTCTGAAATTCAGGCGCAGGTTGTGTTGGATATGCAGCTCAAGCGGCTGCAGGGTCTGGAGCGCGAGAAGCTGCAGAATGAGTATGATGAGCTGGAAAAGCGCATCGAGTATTACCGCGAGCTTCTTTCCGATGAGCAGATGCTCAAGGGTGTTCTGAAAGATGAGCTGATTGCCATCCGCGACAAGTACGGCGACGACCGCCGCACGGAAATTCAGGACGTTGAAGATGAGATCGACATTGAAGATCTGATCGAAGAGGAGCAGTGCGTCTTTACGCTTTCACACGCCGGTTATATCAAGCGTGTCCCGGCCTCGACCTATCGCGCACAAAAGCGCGGCGGCCGCGGCGTCACAGGCCAGACGCTCAAGGAAGAAGACTTTGTGGAAAGCGTTTTCTCCGCCTCTACGCATGACTATATCCTCTTCTTCACAAGCCTCGGCAAGGTCCACCGCAAGAAGGGCTATCAGATTCCGGAGGCTGGACGCACGGCCAAGGGCACCAATATCGTCAACATTCTGCCGCTGGAGCCGGGTGAAACCGTTACGGCCGGCATTACGGTGCATGAATTTGACGACGACAATCTGATGTTTGTCACAAAACAGGGCACCGTCAAGCGTCTGCTGCTTTCCAGCCTCAACACGGCGAGAAAGGCCGGTATTCGCGCGCTGAGCCTCAATGAAGGCGATGAGCTGATCGGCGTTATGAAGACGAACGGCGAAAATGATATTCTGCTTGCAACAAGACAGGGCATGGCAATCTGCTTCAGCGAAAATGACGTGCGCGTCATGGGCCGCGACGCTGCCGGCGTCAAGGGCATTACGCTCGCCGAGGGCGATGAAGTCGTGGGCGCTGGTATTGCGGAGCCCGGAAAGCAGATTCTGACCGTTACCGAGCTTGGCTACGGCAAGCGCACGGAGCTTACAGAGTATATGCGCCTGGACGAAAACGGACAGCGCCGTCCGCAGCAAAGAGGCGGCAAGGGCCTGAAGAACTACAATATCACGGCCAAGACTGGTCTGATTGCTGGCGTTTCCATCGTATCGGACGAAGATGATGTGATGCTGATCGAAAACGGCGGCGTTCTCATCCGCATGGCGACTTCCGATATCAACGTCTATAAGCGCGACACGCAGGGCGTCATTCTGATGCGCGTGGAAGAGGGCAATCGTGTGATTTCGATTGAGCGCGTCGACCCCGAACAAGAAGAATAATTTTTCGACCCCACGCTTCTTAGCTGCGCGTCGATCGCCGTGTCGAGCCGCCGGGAAGAAATTGCTTATTACGCT
>CAKUCT010000268.1 GCA_934643765.1 uncultured Oscillospiraceae bacterium | reverse complement strand
GAGCAGACTGCTCCGCTGTTCATGGCCATCGGCATGCACTGCCTGGGCTGCCCGTCTTCCCGCGGCGAGACCGTTGAGGAAGCCTGCATGGTCCATGGCGTCGACGCCGACGCGTTCCTGGCGCAGGTTAACCATTTCATCGAGGCCAGCGAGGAAGCAGGACTTTAATCGGCAAAAGCAGAAAGGCGGCGAAAGCCGCCTTTTTTCATGAGATTTATAAACGGGAGTACATATGAAGTTGCCAATTTCAAAACGACTTTTATGCTGCGCCGGCATGGTGCCGCCCGGCTCGCGCGTGGCGGACATCGGAACCGACCATGGCTACCTTGGCATCCATCTTTTGCAGAGCGGTGTTTCGCCGCATGTGATCGCCTGCGATCTGCGGCAGGGGCCGCTTGAAAACGCAAAGCGCAACGCGAAGGACTTCGGCGTTGGCGACGAGATGGAGTTTCGCCTCTGCGATGGGCTGGAGAAAATTGCGCCGGAGGAAGTGGACTGCGCGGTGCTTGCGGGCATGGGCGGCGATCTGATCATCCGGATTTTGTCTGCCTGCGCCTGGCTGAAGCAGACGGAAAAGTTGACGCTGGTGCTGCAGCCGCAGAGCGCGGGCAATGTGCTCAGACGCTGGCTGTGTGACAATGGCTTTGTGCTCTTGCGGGAAGAACCGGTGCAGGACGGAAACTTCTTGTACACCGTCATACAGGTAACGCACGGAACGCCCGCCGCGCTCACGCCCGGAACAGAATATGTATCCCAGGCGCTGCTGGAAAGCGGCAGCCCGTTGGTCGGAAGATATCTTGCGCGTGTGGAAAACGCGCTGCGTGCGACGGTCGACGGACTGACGAACGCGGAAAAGCAGCGGCCCGAGCGGCTTTCGTATTTTCAGCAGGCGCTGCGCGAAATTCAGGAAATGAGGGAAAACTATGCCGACAATCCGTGAAATTTCTGACGTTTTATTTGACTTTGCCCCGGCGTATATGAAAATGGACTGGGACAATGTGGGCCTGGTCTGTGGAAAATATGACACAGCGGTGCACAGGGTTCTTGTGGCTCTCGACCCGATGATGGATGTGTTTCAGGAGGCGAAGGCGCTTGGCTGCGAGCTGGTTGTCTCCCACCATCCGCTGATCTTCCAGCCGGTGAAGCAGGTGAACGATGAGAGCTATGACGGACGGAATCTGTTTTATCTGATCGAAAACGGCATTGCCAGCTTGAATCTGCACACGAATCTGGACTGCTGCCCGGGCGGCGTCAACGATGTGCTGGCGGAAACGCTCGGCTTGTCCGATGTGGAAGTGCTAAACTCCGTGGGAACCGACAAGCAGGGGCGGCCTTACGGCCTCATCCGCACGGGAACGGTTGAAGGGCAGAGCGTTTCGCAGTTTGCCGCGTTTGTGAAAACGCAGCTGCGCTGCCCGGGCGTGCGCTTTGCAGACGCGGGGAAGGCGGTTCACAAGGTCGCTGTCGGCGGCGGAAGCTGCGGCAGCGAAATAGACGAGGTGATTGCGGCGGGCTGCGACACATTTGTGACGGCAGATCTCAAATACAATCACTTTGAAGAGGCGAAGTACCGCGGACTGAATCTCATCGACGCAGGACATTTTGAAACCGAGAACCCCGTCTGCGATGTGCTGGAGCGGCTTTTGAGCGGCGCGTTCCCGGAACTGGCGGTTTTTCGCGCGCGCGAGCACCGCGATGAGACGCAATTTCTGTAAAATCCGGGCGAGACGGTTGATTTTTGCCTGAGGGTTATGATAAAATAGCGTGTAAAATTGTAACGAAGGGAAGAGACCACATGTCCGGACATTCCAAGTGGCATAACATTCAGAAAACAAAGGGCGCGCAGGACGCCAAGCGTGCCGCGGCCTTTACGAAAATTTCCAAGGAAATGATCGTTGCCGTCAAAGAAGGCGGCGGCGTGGCAGACCCTGCCTATAACTCCCGTCTTGCTACCGTCAT
>CAKUCT010000267.1 GCA_934643765.1 uncultured Oscillospiraceae bacterium | reverse complement strand
GAGTTCGGTCATAAAGCTCTCCATGATCGTAAAGCCCATGCCGCTGCGCTCGGCCCCGCCGGTGGAAAACATCGGCGTGCGCGCCTGCGCAAGGTCTGCAATGCCGCAGCCCTTGTCCTTGACGATGATGTCAAGAACGCTCCCCGGCAGAATCCTGCACCGGAGCGTCACCATGCCGATCGTGTCCCGGTAGGCATGGACAATGCAGTTTGTCACCGCCTCCGAGACCGCCGTCTTGATATCGCCGAGCTCGTCCAGGTTTGGGTCCAGCTGCGCGGCAAACGCCGCCACCGCCGCCCGCGCAAAGCCCTCGTTGCAGGACTTGCTCGGAAACGTAAGCTCCATCTGATTTTCACACTTCATGTGCCATGCTCCTTTCTTCAATCACAACAATCCGCTCCATCCCGGAGGCTTTGAGCACCTTCATCGGCTGCGGCGGAACATTTTCCACCCGTACCACCCCGCGCAGCTCGCGCATGCGCCGGATGGCATGAATCACAATGGCGATGCCGCTGGAGTCCATAAACGTCACGTCGCGGAAATCCAGCACGCAGACCATCGGCAGATAGATATCAATTTTATTGCCGATGATGCGCATGGTGTCCTTCGCGCTGTGGTGGTCAATCTCGCCCTTCAGGGCGATGGTCAGTTTTTTATCCTGCAGAAAGCTTGTCATATTCATTTGCATCACTCCAAATAAAAAATGGACACGCACGGGAATCCCATGCGTGTCCATTATACATTTTTTCCTTTGCGTCTTTGGTCGAACGGTAGGCGGCGTTACTTCTTAAGACGCTTTTCGCTTTCGATGAGCTGGGCCAGCAGCGCCTGGTTCTTGGCGAGCTTTTCCTTCTGCTCATTGACGACCTTCTCCGGCGCCCTGGAAACAAACGCTTCATTGGAGAGCTTGCTTTCAAACATCGCGATCTGCTTGAGGCAGTTTTCCTTTTCCTTCGCGATTCTTGCAAGCTCCTTTTCCATATCGACAAGCTCCGCCAGCGGCATGAACATGCGCGCCGCGTGCGTCGTCACTTCCACCAGGCCCTCGTCGCTTGCCGCGGCCTCTGCCGCGTCCATGCCGACAACCTTCACATCCGCCGCGCCGGCCAGACGCAGGAAGAACGCGGTGCCCGCGGTAAAGACCTCCGGCTGGGAGGCGGCGACGGTAAGGCTCACCTTTCTGCTCATCGGCACATTCATCTCCGCCCGGCGCGCGCGCAGGGCCGTGATGGCATCGATCACAAGCTGCAGGCTGTTCTCTTCTGCGGTATAGGCAAACTCCTCATGGCAGACCGGCCATTCGGCGCTGATCAGATACTGGCCCTCGTGCGGAATGGCCTGCCAGATTTCCTCTGTGATGAACGGCATGAACGGATGCAGCAGCCGGAGCGTCTGATCGAGCACATACACGAGAACCTTCTGCGCGGCCAGCTTGCTGCGTTCATTTTCGCTGTAAAGACGAGTCTTTGTCAGCTCGATATACCAGTCGCAGTAGGTGTCCCAAATAAAATCGTAAACCTTGCTCGACGCAACGCCGATCTCATAGGCGTCCAGATTGGCCGTGACCTCGCGGATCAGCGTATTGAGCTTCGACAGCACCCACTTATCCTCCAGCTCCAAATCTTCCTTCGCGGGAAGACCCGGCTCGTCGATTGTGAGGTTCATGAGGACATAGCGGCTCGCGTTCCAGATCTTGTTGGCAAAGTTGCGCATTGCCTCGCACTTTTCCACATAGAAACGCATGTCGTTGCCGGGCGAGTTGCCGGTAATGAGGTTGAAGCGCAGCGCGTCCGCGCCGTACTTTTCCGCCATCTCCAGCGGGTCAATGCCGTTGCCGAGCGACTTGGACATCTTCCGGCCCTTGTCGTCTCGCACCAGACCGTGAATGAAGACGGTCTTGAACGGCTCTTTTTTCATCTGCTCCATGCCGGAGACGACCATGCGCGCCACCCAGAAGAAGAT
>CAKUCT010000266.1 GCA_934643765.1 uncultured Oscillospiraceae bacterium | reverse complement strand
GCCTACAGCCGTTATAAGAACACCGAGTTCGAAGAAAAGTAAATATGCCAAACGGGCCCGCCAGCTTGGCTGCGGGCCCGTTTAAAACTGTGGAAAAAAGCAGGGGCTTTTTCCACAAAGGGATTGCGCTCCGACCCGCGCATTTTGCAGGCAGAGCCTGCAAAACACACGCTCTCCGCGTAGAGTATTTTTCCGGCCGGCGGAGCCGCCGGATAAAATAATTTTAATTTATTTTGTGCCCTCGGCCACAAAACTCTGCGAGGCCAAAAGAACTGCAGAGGGGCAAAACAGGGAAAACGCGTTACAAAACCGTACAGTTTTGCGCAGTTTTATCAGATGCCGTAAAAAGATCATGAAACGGTTGCACATATATAACTATTTGTGATATAATAATCTAAATTTGGCGCACGTGACCGGGCGCGTTTTTACGCGGCACGATTATGGACAGCACCAGATTCGCATTGGATCCGGCAACAATTCTTAAAGGAGGTATTCAAATGAAGTTCTCAAGTAAAGCACTTCGCTGCCAACAGTCCCCGATGCGTAAATTCTACCCTTATGCCGTGGCGGCCGCGGCGGCAGGGAAAAAGATCTATCATCTGAATATCGGCCAGCCGGACATTCCGACCCCTCCGGCTGCGTTCGAAGCGATCCGGAGTTTTACGCAGAAAACCCTTGCCTATGCGCCCTCGCCCGGCATTCCGGAGCTGGTGGACGCAGTGTGCAGATATTATCACCGGATCGGCACCGGCTTTGAGCCGTCCGACGTTCTGATTACCACCGGCGGCAGTGAGGCGCTGCAGATCATTTCCAACTGCGTGCTCGACGACGGCGACGAAATTCTGATTCCGGAACCCTTCTATCCCAACTACAACACCTTTATCACCTCGACGGGCGCAAAGATTGTCCCGATTCCGACCTGTCCGGAGGACGGCTACTTCTACGCTGACAAGGAAAAGATCGAGTCGCTGATTACGCCGAACACCCGCGCGATCATGGTCACGAACCCCGGCAATCCCACCGGCACGGTGCTGACGCACGCGCAGATGCGGATGATTCTGCAGGTGGCGGTTGACCACGACCTGTTCCTGATTGCAGACGAGGTCTACCGTGAGTTTGTTTACACCGACGAACCGCTGGCGTCGTTCGGTCAGCTTGGCTTCGGTGAGCAGAATCTGATTCTGGTCGACTCTGTGTCCAAGCGCTTTTCCGCCTGCGGCGCGCGTGTTGGCTGCCTGCTGAGCAAGAACAAGGAGCTTATCGCGCAGGCGCTCAAATACTGCCAGGCGCGGCTCTCCGTTGCGACGCTTGACCAGGTTGCGGCGACGGCGCTCTACGGCGTCGATCCTGCCTATTTCGGCGAAATCCGCAACGAGTATATGCGCCGGCGTGATACCGTCGTGCGCAAGCTCCACGAGATCGACGGCGTGATCTGCGAGTGCCCGCAGGGTGCGTTCTATCTGATGGCAAAGCTCCCGGTCGACGACGCGGAGAAATTCCAGCAGTGGCTGCTTGAGGAGTTTGAGGACCACGGCGACACCGTCATGTTTGCAGCAGGCGGCCCGTTCTACGCGACGCCGGGCAAGGGCGCCGACGAAATCCGCATCGCCTATGTGTTGGAGCAGAAGGCGCTGGAGCGCGCGATGGATCTGCTGGCCCTGGGCCTCAAGGCATACAACAATCGATAAGTATATAAAACCTCCGCCGGGCCTTTCCCCGGCGGAGGTTTTACTGTCAAAAAGCTCGTAAAGTCTTAGATGTAACGAGTCTCGCAGAGTTCGCGGCTTGCACGCCGCGAAAAAAATCGAAATTTATTTTATCCGGCGGCTTTGCCGACCGGACTGGACAGCTGTTGGCGGCTTTGCCGCCTTACAGATGTCGCGTACCCCTTGCGGGTAAAAATACTTCTCACCTCGCAAGTGTGGAATTTGTGCGCAGCCAAGGCGCATCTCCTTTGTCAAAAAAGCGTCAGCTTTTTTGACAGTCAAACCTCC
>CAKUCT010000265.1 GCA_934643765.1 uncultured Oscillospiraceae bacterium | reverse complement strand
AACTGGACGTTTCTCATCTGGGGCCTGTGGTTCTTCTTCCTGCTGGCGATGGAAAAGCTCTGGCTCGGCAGACTTCTTGAAAAGCTGCCGCGGGTGTGCGGTCATATCTACGCGCTGCTGGCCGTTCTGATTGGCTGGGTTTTCTTTAACAGCCGGAGTCTTTCCTACGCGCTTTCGTTCCTCCGGGCGCTGATTGTCCCGGGCGCGGACGCCTTGGGCGCTGCATGCTGGCTGCAGCTTTCCCTGTGGCAGCATGGCCCCGCGCTGGCCATCGGCATCCTTTTGTGCACCGCCTGGCCGTCCCGGCTCTGGGCCAGGCTTTCCGGCACGCAGGCCGGGCGCGCGCTGCAGGGGCTGCTTTTGCTCATCATCCTTGCCCTGTCGGCGCTCAGTCTGACCAGCTCCGGCGTGCAGGCGTTCATCTACGCGCAGTTTTAACTTTCCGGGAGGCAGACCATGAAACAACAACATGCTATTTTTCTCGCGCTGTTCCTTCTGGCCCTCATTCTGGTCCCGGTTCTGACCGGCTACGGCTGCCTGCGCAGCTATTCCGGCTGGTCTGTGGAAGAAAACCGGGCGCTCGCATCCGCGCCGGAGCTTTCTGCCGGCGCAGTCTGGGACGGAAGCTTTACAGAGCAGCTTGAAAGCTTTTATAAAGATCATATCTTCGCCCGCCGGACGCTTCTGAAACTCGACACGGCGCTGCAGATGCGCCTTCTCCGGCGCCCCGTTGTGCGCGGCGTCGTTCTGGGCGATACGGTTCTTCTGCCGGAGACGGCCCCTGCCGCAAAACCCGATTCCGAAGCGCTCACCGCGCAGGCCGGTGCTGTCTCTGCGGGACTTCAAAGCGTGCAGCAGGCGGCAAACGATGTTGGTGCGCAGCTTTTATACGCGCTCGTGCCCGAGCAGCGCTCGATCTACGCTTCATACTACCCTTCCTGGATGGAAAATCCCGCAGACGCGCTCGCCGCGAACCGCGCAACGCTTCTGTCAGTGCTGAATGAGGCCGGAATCGACACGCTGGATATGACGCCCGTCTTTTCTGCGCTGCCAAGCGCGCTTCCCTATTACAGCCGCGTCGACCATCACTACACGCTCCGGGGCGCATACCTGACCTATCAGAGCATCTGCAGCCATTGGGGCCTTGCGGCAAGTGATCTCACCGTGATTGACACAGACAGCCGCCTGCTTGGCACCTACAACCGAAAGCTCTACGGGCTGTCTCCCGTGCAGGAGGCCATGCAGATCCTGCAGAACGCGCCGCCATCGTATGAGCGGCTGGACAACGGTCAGGCATCCAACACGCCCCTGATCGCCGTCTCAGCCTCCGGCAGCAGCCTCTACACCGATTACATGGGCGGAGACATCGGCGAGACGATCATCCGGACAAACCGGCTAGACCTTCCGAAGCTTCTGATTGTCGGTGATTCGTTTACGAACGCGCTCGAACCGCTGGCCGTGTTTGACTTTGACGAGATGCGAAGCCTCGACTACCGCCACTTTGACGGCCCGGCGCTATCAGATTACATCCGCGCCTATCAACCGGACTACGTGCTCATCCTCCGCGACGACGTCAGTTGTCTGGCTGCAACCGGAAACGGCGCGCTGCAATAAGCCGCGCCACCGGCGAAACGCCCCGCAGCGTTCTGCCGCGCACGGCAGAATCCATAAAAATTCCGCGCCCATGCTGAAAGCTTCAGACATGGGCGCGTTTGTTTTCAGTTTTATTTGCGTCAGCTGACAAGGGCACACGCGCTTGTCAACTAACGCTTGAGATAGAACCACGTCACAGCCGCCACATGCAGCACCAGCAGCAGCGGCACAAGAATATAGAACTTCGGCTTTCTGGTTTTATGGTGCGCAGCCAGCATGCCAAGAAGGCTCCCCAGGCTGCCGCCCAGCGCCGCGATCCAAAGCAGCGTCCGCTCCGGCACGCGCCGGGCTTCTTTTTTTGCCAGCAGCTTGTCCACACACATAATCAGAAAACCCGCCGC
>CAKUCT010000264.1 GCA_934643765.1 uncultured Oscillospiraceae bacterium | reverse complement strand
ATGTCAGGCTGCCGTGCGTATGTTCAGACAATATACTGCAGAATCTCGGACGGGCGGTCGCCGGAGAGATAAATCCGCGGGATGCGCTTGTCGACCGAGCAGAGAATCTCATAGCTGATCGTATCCAGAAGCGCCGCCACGCGCTCACACGGCACAAGCGTCCCGTCCGCATCGTAACCAAAAAGCGTCGCCGTCGTGCCGGTCTGCGCCTCAGGGATATCCGTAATGTCCACCATGCACATATCCATGCAGATTCTCCCGACCTCGGGCGCGTCCTTGCCGCAGATGCGGAAGCTGACCTTGCCGGAAAGCGCCCGGCTCAGTCCGTCGGCGTAGCCGATCGGCAGCACCGCAATGCGCCGCGGCTCCTGCGTCACATAGGTTCTTCCGTAGCTGACGGGCTTTCCGGCCGGCACCGTGCGCACCTGCGCAATATTCGTGCGCAGGCTCATCACCGGCCTGAGATCGATCTCTCCCTGCGTATCAGAAGACGGCTGCAGGCCGTAGGTCGCAACGCCGGGGCGGATCATATCCATCGCGTACTCCGGATACAAAATCGCCGCGCCGGAGTTGCAGCAGTGCCGGATCTCCGGCGCAATACCCTTGGCCTTCATCAGTTCCAGCATATCCGTAAAACGCTTGTACTGCATCCTGGTGTAGGCAACGTCGTCTTTCTCCTTGGAGTCTGCCACGCAGAAGTGCATGAATGCGCCCTCAATATGAAGATGAGAAAGCTTTGATACCTCCACAATCTCCAGAAGCGTCTTTTCTGGCTGGTCGGCAAAAAAGCCCAGGCGCGTCATGCCGGTGTCGAGCTTCAGGTGCACGTTCAGAATATAATTCGTTCCCGAGAGCGCCTCGTCCAGCTCGCGCGCATACTCGAGCGAGTGCACCTCCTGAACAATGTCCAGAAAGACCATATTATCCGCGTACTCCGGCGGCGTGTAGCCCAGAATCAGAATCGGCGCGCGCACCTCGCCGCGCCGCAGCTGTACCGCTTCTTCCAGATTGGACACCGCCAAATATTCCGCGCCCAGCTCCTCCAGCGCCCGGCTCAGGGGCACCGCCCCGTGGCCGTAGGCATCCGCCTTCATCACGCCCAGGAATTTCACGCCGCGCCCGACGTGGCTGCGCAGCGCGTTATAATTATGCTCCAGATTGTCCAGCGAGATATCAGCCCATGTTCGTTTGAGTGTCTTCATAGTCTGCCTCTTGTATAATAAAATCTGTTATTTTCGCCTGCAGAACGGTCCTCCCGCCACAGGCAATCTCCGCGCGCACCGGCGCGCCGTCTGAAAACCAGGTGTCAATCGTCAGTTCGTCTTCGTCGTAGCCGGAAAGATAGGTTACACGAAGCGCGCCGTCTTCTTTCCCGGTCAGGCTGATATAGCTCTCCGCCCATGCGGACGCCAGAATCTGCGGCGCCGCCATGGCAGACACTTTCCGCCCGGCAAGATCGCCGAAAGCCGCCTCCGTCCCATCGAAGACGAGCTTTGCCCCATCTTTGCTGACCTCCGCGCAGATGCCGGCTAGAGACTCCGGCGCCTGGATGCACATTCTTGTCCCTTCCTGTGCGCTATACTCGCACGCCAGAGAAAATTCCTGCACAAATGTGCCATAGTCCGCCGTCAGCTCCGCCTGAAAGCTGCAGCCGCCATTTAAGAGTCTGCTTCTGAAATCCAGCGCCTGCTGCGCGCCGTCCGTTTCCTTCGCCGCTTTGCAGCCGCACAGCAGCATGCCAAGCGCCAGTGCCAGTGCCGCGATTTTCTGGTGCAATGCGCCTCACCCGTTATCTTAAAAGTCGCGGAATGCGCTCGATCATATCCTCCGGAATCATGCCGTACTCACCGATCTCTCGCGCTGCAATATCGCCCGCCGCGCCATGGACCCAGGCGCCCGCCGCCGCAGCCTCGAGCGGCATGACCCGCTGGCCAAGGAGCGAGACGATGATGCCTGAGAGCACATCGCCGCTGCCGCCGGTCGCCATGCCGGGGTTTCCGG
>CAKUCT010000263.1 GCA_934643765.1 uncultured Oscillospiraceae bacterium | reverse complement strand
AATGTAGCCCGTCTCATCGCCCGATTTGACCTTGTAGAGATGGACAATGCCGTTTGTCATATAGTCATAGCCGGTAATCTTCAGTTCCGCGCCCTTTTCCAGCAAGCCCCCGAGCTCCACCGTCTGCGGATCGAGCCGCAGGTTCTGCGGCGTGCGGACATAGACCGTCGTCTCCTGCATCACCGCGTCCGGATCGTCTGTCAGATTTTCTTCTGACACATAGCCGTACTTGAGCGAATCGAGATACGTCATGTAATATGTCACGCCGTCTTTTTTGCGTGTTGTCTCGGTGGTATAGGTCACTTCACTGCCGCGCACGGCTGTGCCCGCGGGCTCCAGATTTTCATCAAAATAGCTTACGCTTGGATTATCGGCGCACAGATACGCCTTTTCATAGCGGCTGGTCTTTTCTGACGCGCTCTGCGTCTGGTCCGCTTCCTGCGTCCGTCCGCCCGTAATCACGCAGATGAACAAAATCAGCGCCACAAGCACCAGAACGGCCAACAGAATCAGCCAGGAGTTCTGCCGGAGGAACTTCATCTGCTGTTCCCGGCGTCTGCGCCTGAGCTTCCGTGACTTTGCTTTTTTCTGTTTTTCCGGCTTCCGATCAGGATGCGGCTGCATGATACTTCCCCTGCCTTCCTGTGTCTTTTCCAAACAAAGGTACGGATGTATTATACATCAACATTTCAGATATTTCCACCATTTTTGTAAGAATTCTGAAAGAAAGCCGAATTTTACCTAGTTTTTTAGAGGAACCGCTCCATTTTGCCCTTGGATTATTCCTGTATTTTGATGTCTCGCACCATTTTCCATCTTTTTCTGCAGCCGTCGAAAAGATTATGTAAATCGTTTTTCAGAACTTTTCAAGAAAAAACGTGTCCAACTGCAAACCTGCAGTTGGACACAGACTTATAGCTCATCAATGTAATAAATATACTCCAGGCAGCGCAGCGCCTCAATGATCTCCCGGTGCGTTTTGTATTTTTTGAGCTCGGCGCTGCTGATGGTAATCGCAACGGTGTATACGCTGAGCCCCGAGTTGAGGTAAGCAGGGTTCGCCTCAATGTCGTCAATTCGCAGCCCCAAGCGCCGGATGGTCGTGACAAAATCCTGGAGGTTATACTTGCTCTTGAGCTCCAGATGCACCTCAAAGTGGTTCGAGCGGTCCTTGAGATATGTCTCAAACTCCGGAAGCCACGACAGGCAGCATAAAATCGCCGCAAAGCCAATCACCGCCAGCGTATACATCCCCGCGCCCAGCGCCAGTCCGACCAGGCTGCACGACCAGAGGGCCGCTGCCGTGGTCAGGCCGCGGATCTGGCTTCTGGAACTGTAGAGAATGGAGTTTGTGCTGATAATCGCAATGCCGAGCACCACCGCCGCGGAAATGAGCGGCAGGGACCCGAGCGCACGATCCAGCATCATGGCCGCTGCGCCGGACAGGCACACCAGCACAAACGTGCGCAGGCCGGCCGCGTGCCGCTTGGCCGCGCGCTCACAGCCAAGCACCGCACCGAATACAAGCGCCAGCGCCAGCCGCAGCAAAATTGCCGCAAGGCCGCTTTCCGATGCCCATGAGCCAAGGGCCGCCGCAATCGGGTCATTCATATGCAATCCCTCACTTTCTCGTCATCTGCTGCCGGTGCATCAGTTGGCCGAATCCCAAAAGATCGCGCTGTTCACCGGCGGCCTGTGTGAATGCCTGCTCCTCGGGGCTGATATCATAATTGTGCGCCGGAAGCTCCTGCTGGATTTTCTGGATGCGCTCGATGAGCAGCTCCAGCTCAGACTTTTGCGGTGACTGCGCCGTCTGCTCCACATCGACCAGCTCCTCCAGCTTTGTCGAGTACGAATGCGATAAATAAAGCGCCAGCTTCGCGCAGCCCGGGCCGATGAGCTCATAGAGCACACTGGAGGCCAGGATGATGGTCTGCAGATCCTGCCCGATCTCGCCGCCGAGCGTCCGCGCGCCGAGCGCCGCAAGGCCGATGGCCACACCCGCCTGCGGAATCAGGGCCAGGCCCAGATAATCTCTGACCGGCCTCGGC
>CAKUCT010000262.1 GCA_934643765.1 uncultured Oscillospiraceae bacterium | reverse complement strand
GGCCGGAATATGCCGACACGCTCAAGCGCGATTTGCAGTGGCTCGGCCTGATGTGGGACACCGAGCAGATGCCGCAGAGCAAGCGGTCTGATGCGTACCGGGCGGAATTTGAGCAGCTGGAGAAAAAAGGGCGCATCTATCCGTGCTACTGCTCACGTGGGGAGCTGCACGCAGCCTCCGCGCCGCACGCAAGCGATGGGACGCTTGTGTATGCCGGAACCTGCCGGAATCTGACAGCGGCCGAGCGCGCGGCAAAAACGAAAGCGCCGAGCTTTCGCGTGATCGTCCCGGATGAGGAAATTTCGTTCCAGGATCATGTGCAGGGGGTGTTTTCGCAGAATCTTGCAAGAGACTGCGGCGATTTCATTCTCCGCCGGGCGGACGGCGTATACGCCTATCAGCTGGCCGTTGTGACGGACGACGCGCAAGCGGGCGTGACGCAGGTGGTGCGCGGGTGCGACCTTCTTTCCTCTACGCCGCGGCAGATCTGGCTGCAGCGTGAGCTTGGTTTTCCGCAGCCGGAATATTACCATGTGCCGCTGCTCGTCGCGCCGGACGGCAGGCGCCTTTCCAAGCGCGAGCGCGATCTTGACATGCAGGCCCTTCGCAGCCGCTTTGCACCGGAGGCGCTGATCGGTTTGCTTGCGCATGCCTGCGGGCTTCTTGACGTGCCCAAGAGCGTCAGCGCGCTAGAGCTGGCGGGGGATTTTTCCTGGTCCAAGGTGAAAAAAGAAAATATTGTGATAACAAATCCGTAAAAATTGATCGAATGGGTTTGCAAGATGGTGCATGGCGTGGTATAATACACACCGTATAGGACTTTTCAAATAAAAGTTTGAATCATTTGAAGGGATGAGAAGACATGTACAAAATTGTGTGCAAGAAGGAACTCAATTCTGCAGTGACGTATATGGAGATTGAAGCTCCGTTCGTCGCCAAAAAGGCCAAGGCCGGTCAGTTCATCATTTTCCGTGTGGACGACAAGTCTGAGCGCGTGCCGCTGACGATTGCCGGTTATGACCGCGAAAAGGGAACCGTTGCGATCATTTTCCAGAAGGTCGGCCTGTCCACGGAGCTGCTCGGCAGCATGAACGAGGGCGATTATATTCAGGACTTTGTCGGCCCGCTTGGCAAGCCCACCGATGTCGAGGGCAAGAAGCGTGTCTGCGTGGTCGGCGGCGGCGTTGGCTGCGCGATTGCGTATCCGTCGGCGAAGGCGTTCAAGGAAGCGGGCGTTGAGGTTGACGTCATCATCGGCTTCCGCAACAAGGATATCGTCATTCTGGAAGACGAGTTCAAGTCTGCCTGCGACCATCTGTATCTGATGACCGACGACGGCAGTTACGGCGAGCATGGTTTTGTCACCGTGAAGCTGCAGCAGCTGCTCGAGTCCGGCGTGCAGTATGATGAGGTTCTTGCCATCGGCCCGATTCCGATGATGAAGTTCGTTTCCAAGACCACCGAGCCCTTCGGCGTGAAGACCATCGTCTCCCTGAACCCGATCATGGTCGACGGCACCGGTATGTGCGGCGGATGTCGTGTGACGGTCGGCGGCGAAGTGAAGTTCGCCTGTGTCGACGGCCCCGACTTCGACGGCCACAAGGTCGATTACGCAGAGCTGATGAACCGCAACGGCGTGTATCGTGAGCGCGAGGCGGAAGTCCGTCAGTCGCACAAGTGCCGGCTCGAAAAGCTGGGCGAAGAGCTCATCAAGTAAGGGGAGGACAGAAAAATGGCTAATATGCAGATGACCAAGACTCCGATGCCGGAGCAGGACCCCAACGTCCGCAATCATAACTTCAAGGAAGTAACCCTGGGCTATACCGCCGAGATGGCGATCAACGAGGCACAGCGCTGCATGCAGTGCAAGAAGCCGAAGTGCGTCGAAGGCTGCCCGGTCAATATCCGTATTCCGGAATTCATCGCAAAGGTCGCCGAGGGCGACTTCGCAGCAGCCTATGAAATCATTACATCCACCAACGCGCTGCCCGCGCTCTCCGGCCGTGTCTGTCCGCAGGAGACGCAGTGCGAGTCCAAGTGCGTGCGCGGCGTGAA
>CAKUCT010000261.1 GCA_934643765.1 uncultured Oscillospiraceae bacterium | reverse complement strand
TCCCTCGCTCCGCCGCAGGCGGCAGAGCTCGTCCATTTCATTGCTTCTCCTCTCCAACCAGAAATCACTCCGCGGATTCCTGGTCGGTTTTTCGCCTCGCCGAGTTCGCCGCCCGCAGGCGGCGAATAAATTGAAATTATTTTTTTGCCGCGACCTGTGCGTGGCAAAAAATTCTTTACGCGAAGAGAGTGTGCTTTTGCAGGCGAAGCCCGCAAAAGCGCGCGGGTCGCAGCGCATCTCTTTTGTCAAAAAATCGAAGATTTTTTGACAGTAAAATCGTCCGAAGCCTCCTGGCTTCGGACGCTTTACGTTTTATTGTAAGCGCTTTGCTGAAATTATGCAAGCAGCTTCTCCAGTGCAGCCATCCGCAGGCTCACGCAGAACACTTCCATCGCCTGCTCCAGCTCGCCCACGGGCGGAAGAGACGGGGCAATACGGATGTTGGAGTCCTGCGGGTCGACGCCGTACGGGAACGTTGCGCCTGCGCCCGTCATCACAACGCCGGCCTCCTTGCAAAGTGCCAGCGTCCGCTTGGCAAGACCGGGTTCGGTGTTGACCGAAACAAAGTAGCCGCCCTTCGGCCGCTGCCAGGTTGCAATCTCCAGCGGCGCAATCTCCGCGTCCAGCTTTTGCAGCACACACTGGAACTTCGGGCCCAGAATCTTGGCATGCTTTTTCATCAGCTCCAGCGTCGTCTTCTTGTCCTTGAGATACAGCACGTGGCGCAGCTCATTGACCTTGTCGTAGGAGATCATCTGGATGCTCATCAGCTTCTGCAGATATGCCTGGTTTGCCTCCGAGCAGGCCATGACGGAAATGCCCGCGCCCGGGAAGGTAATTTTGGAAGTCGAGGCAAATTCGAATACCATGTCGGGGTTCCCCGCCTCGCGGCAAAGCGTCAGAATATCTTCAAACGGGACAAACTCACCCGCAAACTCATGTACGCAATAGGCGTTGTCCCACATCAGCATGAAGTCCTTCGCCGCGGGTTTCAGGGCCGCAATGCGGTGCACGGTCTCATCGGAATAGACAATGCCGTCGGGGTTTGAATACTTCGGCACGCACCACATGCCCTTGACCGCCGGATCTTTCACCAGTTCCTCCACCATATCCATATCGGGGCCCGCCGGGGTCATGGGGACGGTAATGAGCTCAAAGCCAAACGACTGGGTAATTTTGAAATGGCGGTCATAGCCCGGGGCCGGGCAGAGCCACTTGACCGTATCGAGCTTGCACCATGGCTTTTCCGAGTGGAGCATGCCGTGCGTATAGGCCTTCGAAACGGCGTCATACATCAGTGTCAGCGACGCGCTGCCGCCGATGAAGCACTCTTCGGGCTTACAGCCGAGAATCTCCGCAAACAGCTTCTTCGCAGAAGGCAGACCGGCCAGCTCGCCGTAGTTGCGCACATCCATACCGTCGCACATGCACTGATCCGGGTCATGCAGAATCGTCAGCAGATCGGATACCAGATCCAGCTGCTCTTTGCCGGGCTTGCCTCTTGCCATGTTGAGCTTCAGGTTCTTCGCCTTCAGCGCCTCAAACTCCGCCTGTACGCGCGCCAGCTCCTGTTTCAATTCTTCCTGGGTGCGGTTTTTGTAAGCAACGCTCATTTCTTCTGCAACCTTTCTGTTTGAATTTTGTTCCGCCTGCGCTCCGCGGCCGGCCATGCCGCCGCCGGGCGTTTCTTTGGGGTTTCCTAATTATAGTATACCAGTTCCCTATTGAATTGCAAGTAAATTCCGCTAAGAATCAAGCCGCCCGCCGCAGATGCGGCGGGCGGCTGAGACTGTCAAAAAAGCGAATGCTTTTTTTGAAATTCTCTTACTTTGCAGCCTTTGCAGCCTTCTCGCGCTCCAGGCGGGAGATGAACAGTGCACAGGTCGCGTCGCCGGTGATGTTCAGCGTCGTACGGCCCATATCGAACAGCTTATCGACGCCCGCGATGATGGCGATACCTTCGACGGGGAGGCCGACCTGCGTCAGAACCATCGCCAGCATGATCATGCCGGCGCCCGGCGTACCGGCGGTACCGACGGAGGCGAGGGTCGCGGTCAGAACGATCA
>CAKUCT010000260.1 GCA_934643765.1 uncultured Oscillospiraceae bacterium | reverse complement strand
ATGCCAACGCAGATCGTCGACACATCGCACTTGATGTACTGCATGGTGTCATAGATCGCCATGCCGTCGGTGACGCTGCCGCCGGGGCTGTTGATGTAGAACTGAATATCCTTGTCGGGATCCTGCGCCTCGAGATACAGCATCTGTGCAACGATCAAGGACGCCGTTGTGCTGTTGACCTCTTCAGACAGGATGATGATGCGGTCATTGAGCAGGCGCGAAAAAATATCATACGACCGCTCGCCGCGGCTCGTCTGCTCAACAACATAGGGAACTAAACTCATAGAATTGCTCCTTTCTTCGGATGTAACATTCTAACCATCCGAGGAAGGAATTATTCCTTCTCGGAGGTTTCGCTGGCTTCTTCCGCCTTTGCAGCCGGAGCTACCGCAACTGCGTTGTCGGTGATCAGCTTGGCAGCCTTGCGGCCAGCAAGATCAGCCTTGAGCGCGGAGACGTCGATGGCTTCCTTGACCTTCTCAACGTCCATCTGGTACTGCTCGGCCATCTTCTTGAGCTCTTCTTCGACTTCCTCATCGGAGACCTCAATGTTCTCGGTGTGGACAATCTCACTGAGCAGGATGTTGGAGCGGACGGTGGTCTCCGCCATCGGGCGCATGGAAGCGCGCATGCCGGACATATCGCCGCCGATCATCTTGGCGTAGTCTTCCATCTTCATGCCCTGGGCCTGCAGCTGATAGGCAAACTGATCGAGCTGACGGTCAACCTGCTCGTCGATCATGCAGGCGGGAATGTCGCAGGTCATGTTCTTGCCGGCGAGCTCCACAGCCGCGTTTTCAAACGCACGGTCGGCCTCTTCCTGACGGGTCTTGGTGAAGCGGGCGCGGATGTCGTCCTTGAGCGCCTCAAGGGTGTCAAACTCGGAGACGTCCTTTGCAAACTCATCGTCGAGCTCGGGCTTAATGGATTCCTTGACCTCGTGGATCTTGCACTTGAAGACGACGGGCTTACCGGCCAGCTCCTTGGAGTAGTTCTCCGGGAAGGTGACGTTGATGTCCTTCTCTTCACCGGCGGTGACGCCAACGAGCGCGTCTTCAAAGCCGGGGATGAACGAGCCGGAGCCAAGCGTCAGGGAGTAGTCCTCTGCCTTGCCGCCCTGGAAGGGAACACCGTTGTCAAAGCCTTCGAAGTCGAGCACGACGACATCGCCGTTCTGGGCCGGACGGTCGACGGTCTCAATTCTCGCGTTGCGCTCTGCCATGCGGGAAAGCTCTGCGTCCACCTCAGCGTCTTCAATCTTGACTTCCATCTTCGGCACTTCGATGCCCTTATACTGGCCAAGGGTCACTTCGGGATAGAGCTCGGTTTCAACGGTCAGTACGACGCCGCCTTCCGCGGGCGTGTCCATATCGGTGACGGACGGTGCGCCGACAGCCTTGATCTGCTGCTCGGTGACAGCCTTGGTGTAGATTTCCGGGAAAATTTCGTTGACGGCGTCCTCATAGAAAACGGTTGCGCCATACATGCTCTCGACCATCTTGCGCGGGGCCTTGCCCTTGCGGAAGCCGGGCAGCATAATGTCTTTTCTGCACTTGGCATATGCCTTGTTCAGGGCATCTTCAAACTCGGCCTTCTCAATCGCAACGACGATTTTGGCCTTGCCGTTTTCTTTTTCTACGCTCTTTACATTCATGTGGTTTTTCCTCCTATACGGTGCGGCCCATCCGGCCGTCATTCACCAATTATATTATTGAATCCGCTCTATTCTATCAGAGTTTTCTCAAGATTTCTACTGTTTTTTATATTTTCTTTTCAATCCATCAGTTTTTGCGGCTTGAAGTTTACATAATCTGCTGACAGCAGCCGGAATTCGCATCCGCCGACCTCGCCCTGGACAGCAAGCTTCATGCTCTCGGCGTGCAGGTGCCCGTAGAAGCACTGGCGCACGCCGTAGCGCGCCAGAAGCTCCAGAATCTCCGGGCACTCATAGCCGCGGTAACGCGGCGGATAGTGCAGAAAACAGAGCTTTTCATGGTCTTCCGCAGCCTTGAGGCTGGCCTCCAGACGTCCAAGTTCGCGGCGGAAAATTTTCTCGTCGTGCGTGCCCTGCTGATCCTGCTCATAGAACCAGCCGCGCGTGCCGCACAGGGCCGTTTCGCCGTAATAATAGCAGTTGTTGTTCAGCACAAACATGTCGTCCCAGCCGTGCCCGCGGCAAAACTTATAAAACTTCGCCGCCGTGG
>CAKUCT010000259.1 GCA_934643765.1 uncultured Oscillospiraceae bacterium | reverse complement strand
AATTTCTGCTGGCGTTCCCCGCGCCAGTCGGTATAGCGGAACTGTACATACCACGAACCGTTTTTCTTGTCTTTAAACGCTGCCATTCAATTCTTTCCTTTCTTTCTGTTCTCTTGTCCCGTAGAACTTTTCATGGAAGAACCTGCGGTCGATCCTGCCTGCAATGGTTATGCAGCCGGTCTTTCGTAATTCCTCGTTCAGCTCGCGGATAAGCTTATACGCATACGGAACCGATACGCCCAGTTCTTCCGCCACTTCATTTACCCGCATAAAAATTTCTCCTGCCATAGGTTAAATACCTTCCTTTCCTGATTCGTGGTTGATTTCTTCATCGTTGTCTTTTCTCTGGTACACTCATGGCATTGCTTGATTCTCCAGAGAAAGAATCATTTAGATGGTCGTTTGTTTTTGTGATTGCGTTTTGCCTCCTTCAACTTACAACGGACATTTTTTCGGCTTTTGTTGGGGGTGTTGTGCCGCAAGCTCTTTGTGAATTAAGCTTATTTGCTTTGGCTGTTTCTATTATACTATACATTTATGTTTAAGTCAAGTGGTTTTAAGAAAAATATTAAACTTTTTTGCTTTATATTGACTTGACAACTCTAAACATATATGCTATACTGATTGTCAAAGACAACCGACACAGGAGATGGCTATTATGGCGATTGGAGAACGCATTCACTTTTTCCGCACATTGCGGGGCATGACACAGAAATATCTTGGTATGGCGCTGGGTTTTCCGGAGAAATCCGCAGACGTCCGCCTTGCGCAATATGAGAACGGTTCCAGAACGCCGAAAGCGGATGTAACCGCCGCGTTGGCAGAGGTGCTGGACGTTTCACCCAAGGCGCTGGATGTACCGGATATTGATTCTTACACCGGGCTGATGCATACGCTTTTTACCTTGGAAGACAGATACGGACTTGAGGTCTGCGAAAGTGACGGCGAGGTGCATCTGCGCGTTCATATCCAGAAAGGACGTGATGCAGCAGAGCTTTACAGGATGCTTTCCGCATGGGGTGCTGTTGCTGCCAAGCTGAAAGCAGGTGAGATCACGCAGGAGGAATACGACCGCTGGCGCTACCATTATCCTAAGTTCGACACTTCCGGTCAGTGGCATAATATCACGCCGTCGCAGGAACTGAGCGATATGCTCGTTTCCGAACTCAAAGAACACATTGAGAAATAACAAAAGGCTCTGCCAACCTTCTTTTACAGAAAGTCAGCAGAGCTTTTTTCGCTCTCAATACAGGATTGGTATGGTTGCTCTACCTGCAAACCGCCTGTCCCTTGAAACAAGAACAAACAAAACGGTTTCGGTATCTGCTATCATTTTGCTATCAAACAGGAAATGAGATTTTCAAAAAGCGCGTATTTTCAAGGCTTTACAGCCCGACACACTCACTTTTTTATCATTCCCACTCGATAGTCGCCGGCGGCTTTCCTGTGATGTCGTAGACCACGCGTCCGGCTCCGCGCACTTCATTTACGATCCGGGCGGAGACTCTGCCGAGGAGAGCGTGGGACAGCGGGGCGTATTCGCAGGTCATGAAATCCGAGGTACGGACGGCGCGCAGGGCGATCGTGTAGTCATATGTGCGGAAATCGCCTACGACACCGACCGAGCGGCAGTTGGTCAGTACCGCGAAATACTGATCCGCTTTCACCCGTCTGCGCCGCATCTCTTCCCGGAAAATCGCGTCCGCGTCCTGGAGGATCCGCAGCTTTTCCTCTGTGATCTCGCCGATGATCCGCACGCCGAGACCGGGACCAGGGAACGGCTGCCTGTCGACAAACGCCTTTGGAAGTCCGAGCTGTCTGCCAAGCGCGCGCACCTCATCCTTGAACAGTCCCCGCAGCGGTTCGACGACACCGTCAAACTTCAGATCTGCCGGGAGACCGCCGACATTGTGATGACTCTTGATCGTCGCCGCCTTGCTGCCGCCCGATTCGATCACGTCCGGGTAGATCGTCCCCTGCGCTAAGAACCGTGCGTTCGGAAGACTGCGCGCCACATCGGCAAATACGCTGCCAAATTCCGCGCCGATGATCTTGCGTTTCTGCTCCGGATCCGTAACCCCGGCCAATTTCGTGAGATAGCGATCCGCCGCATTGATCCGGATGAAGTCGAGATCCCGCTTGGAGAACGCCGCCTCTACCTCATCGCCCTCGTTTTTGCGCATCAGACCGTGATCCACAAAGACACAGTGGAGCTGCCCCGGAATTGCCTTCGACAAGAG
>CAKUCT010000258.1 GCA_934643765.1 uncultured Oscillospiraceae bacterium | reverse complement strand
CCTGCTTACGAGCCAGAAAACATCCAAGAAACGCACCCGCGTATTTTCCGGCAATTCTCGTAATGAAATACAAGACGCCGACCAAAGCCAGCGGCACACTGCCAAGCGTATTCTGCGTGCCAAAGAGCATATCCAGCCGGAAATTCAGCCCTGAGCGCACAAAAAACAGCAACAGAATCGGCGGGCTGAAATAGGCCAGCTGCCGGAACAGATTCTCGTCGTTCGTCAGATTGATATAGACCATGCCCATCGACATGCAGCCGAGCAGCGGCGAGACGCCCAGCAGCGCGCACACGCCGCAGAAGGCAAAGATCATCGCCAGCGAAACGATCAGCCGGTTGTCGGTCGAGCGCTTGTGAAACAGCAGCTTCAGCAAAAATCCGAACGCGCCGCCAAGCGCCAGTACAAAAAGGTTCATCAGAATTGGAAGGATCACCGTCTCAAAACCGTCCGCCCCGGCCGCGCCCCGCGAGAGCGCAATGGAGATAGCGATGCTGTAGGCAACCAGGCTCACCACGTCATCCAGCGCTACAACCTGCAGCAGCGTGTCAACAAATTCCCCTTTCGCGCCCGTCTGCCGAATGGTCATCACCGTAGACGCCGGGGCCGTCGCCGAAGCCAGCGCCGCGAGCACCGCGCTGAACGCCAGATCCAAATGCAGCACAAAATACATCAGCGAAAACACCACGACGGAAGCCAGACACGCCTCCAGAAGCGTAATAACGATCACACCGGCGCCGCTTTTTCGGAGCGTCGAGAGTTTAAAAAACTCGCCCACACTGAAGGCGATGAACGCAAGCGCGATGTCCGATATAAAGTCCATGCCATCGATGACCTGCGCGGGAATCAGATTCAGGCAGTAGGGCCCGATGAAAATGCCCGTCAGAATATAGGCCGTCACGTCCGGAAGCCGGAGCGCTTTTGTGATTCTCGTCATCGCAAAGCCCAGAAACAGCATCAGCGCCACGGAGATAATCACCGCCGCCGTCTGTCCGGAACCCGCCAGCTTTTGTCCAAATTCTGTGACCATCGCACGCCGCCTCCTTTCCGCTTGCAATTTCTTTGAAACTATGATAGAACAGATATAAAATAAATGCAAATTATATTTTTTGAAGCTATCATAAATATTATAAATGGAGTGGTCGCATGCTGGATCAAAAATACACGACGTTCCTGACCGCCGCCGAGCTCGGCAGTTTCACCCGCGCGGCAGAACAGCTCAGCCTCACCCAGCCCGCCGTCAGCCACCACATCGGCCAGCTGGAGTCGCAGCTGAACGTGACGCTGTTTCTTCGCAAACGTGGCCGGATTCTGCTGACACCGGAGGGCGAAATCGTTCTGCAGTACGTCCGGCGCATGAAGGCGCTGGAAAAACAGATGGATGCCGAACTGCGCAGCGCCGACCGGCGGCTCACGCGCCTGCGCGTCGGCATCACGCACACGGCCGAAAGCAATCTCATCACGGAAGTCCTCGCCAAGTACGGGCAGGAAAACGCGGGCGTTTCGATTACAATTATCACCGATACCATAAAAAATCTTTATGATGCCATGGATCATTTTGAATTGGACCTCGCAGTTGTAGACAGCGTCAGCCCCTCGTCGGAGCTCAATTCGCTCATGCTCGACACGGACTGCATTGTCTGCGTGCTGTCGAACAACAATCCCCTTTCGCGGCATGCGATGGTCACGCTGGAGGATTTAAAAAAAGAGCGCATGATCCTGCGCCTTCCCTCCTCCGCCACACGTAAGCTCTTTGAGGCGCACCTTCTGAGCGTCGGCATGAACATCGACGCGTTTGATGTGGCGATGGAGGTGGACAATATCGCGACCATCAAGGACCTCATCCGAAAAGATCTCGGCGTCTCCATTCTCGCGCGCAGCGCGTGCATGGACGAGCTGCGCAAGGGAAAGCTCACCGCGCTTCCGATTGAAAACCTCAGCATGGTGCGGCAGATGAACCTCGTCTACCGTAAGGATTTTTCACATATGGAGCTGCTCTACGAAATCCTCCGGCTCTACCACGACACAGCCATGCAAATGCAATAAGCGCAAAAACCGGACGGGAAAACTCCCGCCCGGTTCATTGTATGCCAAAACCTTCCTATATGCCTCGCAGTTTGAACGAATTCCCTGCGGCTCCGCCGCCTTAGAATCGTTGCTGCGAAGCGTTCTACCCCGCAGGCGCAAAATTTTGGCTTCAGCCTTCTTTCATCAGCTTCCGCCGCGCCAGATTGATCGTGCCCTCCTGCATAGAGTATCC
>CAKUCT010000257.1 GCA_934643765.1 uncultured Oscillospiraceae bacterium | reverse complement strand
GGTAAAAAGAGAAAGAAGGAGTATTATGTCAGACAAAAACACTACCACACAGCTTGCGGGTGACGTTAAGATCTCGATGCGAGAGAAGATCGCCTACGGCCTTGGCGACACGTCCTGCAACATCGTCGTCGGCCTGACCACCAGCCTGCTGACGTTCTTCTACACCGACTATATCGGCGTTCCGGTCACTATGATCGGTCTGATCATTCTGATTTCGCGTTTCTTCGATGGCGGCTCGGACGTTGTCATGGGCCTGATCGTAGACCGCACCAAGTCCAAGTACGGCAAGGCAAGACCGTGGGTCCTGTGGGCAAGTATCCCGTATGCGATCGGCTGTGTACTGCTGTTCACGGTGCCGCCTACGAGCACCACGGTAAAGGTAATCTATATCTTCATCACCTATAACTTCATCCAGACGGTGTGCTACACGGCACTGAACCTGCCGTATTCCTCTCTGGCAGCGCTGATGACCCGCAACCAGTACGAGCGAGGCTCCATCAACGCAATCCGCATGGCGCTTTCGCCGTTCGGCCGAATCCTTGCTACCGCAGTAACTCTGCCGCTCGTTAAGGCGCTCGGCGATGACCAGCGCGCATGGATCATGGCAGCCGCTATCTACGGCGCAATTGCACTGGCTCTGCTGCTGTTCTGCTTCTTCAACACCAAGGAGCGCGTACAGCTTGCTGCAGATCAGGCAGACACCAAGGTGCCGATCAGCACCAGCCTGAAGGCGCTGTTTAAGAACAAGTACTGGGCGCTCGGCCTGCTGCTGTGGGCGATGCTCTCGGTTTACATGACGCTTTCCGGTACCAGCCTCAGCTACTACAGCAAGTGGATCCTCGGCAACAGCCTGCTCACCAGCCCGCTGTACCTCGCAGAGCAGATCCCCTGCATCGTTCTCACGTTCTTCATTCCGCTGGCACTGAAAAAGATCAGCAAGCGCAATCTGGCACTTGCCGGTGCGATCATCTGCATCGTCGGTCAGATCGGTCTGATCTTCGACGACGGCAGCTTCACCTTCGCTATGGTTTCCTCGATCTGCCGCGGTATCGGCCAGGCTCCTCTGATGGGCGTAGTCTTCTCGTTCATCGCTGACTCTGTTGAGTATGGCCAGTACAAGACCCATCTCCGTCTGGAAGGCCTCATTTACTCCGCAGCTTCGGTTGGTTCCAAGCTGGGCGGCGGCCTGATGAGCGCAGCCTTCGGCTGGATCCTCGGCTGGGCCGGTTATGACGGCCTGCTCGAAGTACAGTCCGCAACCACCATTCATACCATCAGCGCTCTGTTTGTATGGGGCCCGATCATTGTTTGGGGCGTAACCGCAATCATCCTGCTGTTCCATCGTCTGGAGAAGGAATATCCGGCCATCATGGAAGAGCTTGCGGCGCGTGAAGCACGCGGCGAACTCTAAGCCATAAATTCACTGTCAAATACCCATTGTACCTACATACACCATCCATTTTACTGACATTAGAAAAGGAGCAATTACTATGATTTTCGGAGAAAAAAACGTAGACAAGCCGATTCGCTGGGGCATGGTAGGCGGCGGCAAGGGCAGCCAGATCGGCTACATCCACCGCTCTGCAGCACTGCGCGACTTTAACTTTGAGCTGGTTGCAGGCGCATTCGACGTCAATCCGGAGCGCGGCAAGGAGTTCGGCGAGAACCTGCATGTAGCACCGGAGCGCTGCTACCCGGACTACAAGACCATGTTCGAGGAGGAAGCAAAGCGTGAGGACGGTGTTCAGGCCGTTTCCATCGCAACCCCGAACTTCACCCACTACGAGATCGCAAAGGCAGCTCTCAAGGCCGGCCTGCATGTATACTGCGAGAAGCCGCTGTGCTTCACTTCCGAGCAGGCAGAGGAGCTTGAGAAGCTCGTCAAGGAGACCGGCAAGGTCATGTTCGTATCCTACGGCTACTCCGGTCACCAGATGATCGAGCAGGCGCGTCAGATGGTTGCACGCGGCGACCTCGGCAAGATCCGCATCATCAACATGCAGTTCGCACACGGCGGCAACAACGTAGCCGTTGAAAAGAAGGCTGAGTCTCAGGCTTGGCGCGTTGACCCGAAAAAGGCCGGTCCGGCATTCTCCATGGGCGACGTTGGCACCCACATGCTGTACCTGACCGAAGCAATCTGCCCGCAGCTGAATATCAAGCGCGTTATGTGCACCAAGCAGTCCTTCGTTGAGGGCCGCGAGCTGGAGGACAACGCAATGTCCATCATGGAGTACGACAACGGTGCGATCGGCTACATC
>CAKUCT010000256.1 GCA_934643765.1 uncultured Oscillospiraceae bacterium | reverse complement strand
GTGATCCAGCGCCCCTTCGTCCTGGTCACCAAGAACGACACGAAGCTCTCCGAGGTTGCGCAGAAGTTCTTCGATTACGCCCTCTCTGCTGACGCAGCTCCCATCATTGCAGCGGCTGGTGCAGTTGCAGCGAACTAAAAAATCTGGTGCAGCAAGCGGCCGGCCTTCCGGCCGCTTGTTTGCGGGTATCAAAGAGGAACATTATTATGAAACAACATCAACATAAACAGGTGCTTGAGACGGCAATTCACGGCCTGTTTCTCCTGCTGGGCCTGATTACGGTCGGCTGCGTGCTGCTGATTACCGTGTATCTGGTGATCTCCGGCATCCCCGCCATCCGTGAAATTGGGCTCGTCCCGTTCCTGTTCGGCAAGACCTGGGCCTCCACCTCCAAGACCAATCCGCAGTACGGCATCCTGCCGTTTATTCTGACGAGCATCTACGGCACCGCGGGCGCCATTGTCCTCGGCGTCCCGGTCGGTTTTTTCACCGCGGTCTATCTTGCAAAGCTCGCGCCGAAGAAGGTCAAGCAGTTTTTGTCCTCGGCCGTCAGCATGCTGGCCGGTATCCCCTCCGTCGTCTATGGCCTTGTCGGTATGCTGGTGCTTGTCCCGGCCATCCGCAAGCTCTTCCACGTGCCGGACGGCGCGAGTCTGCTCGCCGCGATCATCGTGCTTGCCATCATGATTCTGCCGTCCATCATCAAGGTCTCCGTCACTGCGCTGGAGGCCGTCCCGAAGGAATATGAGGACGCGTCTCTGGCGCTTGGCGCAACGCCGGTGGAAACATATCTTCGTGTCTCCGTCCCGGCGGCCAAAAGCGGCATTGCGGCCGCGGTCGTTCTCGGCGTGGGCCGCGCCATCGGCGAAGCCATGGCCGTAATGATGGTCTCCGGCAACGCGCCCAATATGCCCTCGCTGTTTCAGAGCGTGCGCTTTCTCACCACCGCCGTCGCCAGCGAAATGTCCTATTCCGGCGGTCTGCAGCGCCAGGCACTGTTCTCCATCGCTCTGGTGCTATTTTTGTTCATTATGCTCATCAACGCCACGCTCAACTTCTTCCTGAAGCGCGAAAAGGAGCACTGATATGAAAAAGAAATCTCTTTCCTCCGCCCGCCGGGTCTACATCGGCGCCATGAAGACTTTGATGTATCTTTCCGCTGGGCTCACCTGCGCACTGGTGCTGTTTCTGATCGGCTATGTGCTGGTCAAGGGTCTTCCCAACATCAGCTGGGAGCTTTTGAGCACCTCGCCAAGCTACCTCTCAGACCGCATCGGCATTCTGCCCGATCTTCTCAATACCTTATATATTGTTCTGGCGACGATCCTCATTGTCGTCCCGCTCGGCGTGGGCGCGGCCATCTATCTGACCGAGTACGCAAAAAACAAGAAGCTGGTCGCCGCCATCGAATACGCCGCTGAGACGCTCTCCGGCATTCCGTCGATCATCTACGGTCTGGTCGGCATGCTGGTATTCTGTGAGGTGCTCGGCATGGGCACGTCGCTCTTTGCCGGCGCGCTGACGCTTGCGATCATGAATCTGCCGACCATCATGCGCACCACGCAGGAGAGTCTCAAAACTGTCCCGCAGAGCTACCGCGAAGGCGCGTTCGGTCTTGGCGCCGGCAAGTGGCGCGTGGTGCGCACGGTGGTGCTGCCCGGCTGCATTGACGGCGTAATCACCGGCTGCATTCTGACCATCGGCCGTATCCTGGGCGAGTCCGCCGCGCTTCTTTTCACCGCCGGTTTTGCCCACGCGCTCAACGGCCTGTTTGAAGGTCTTTCCAGCGCAGGCGCGACGCTGACCGTCGCCCTCTATGTCTACGCAAAGGAAGAAGGCGAGTTTGAAGTAGCGTTTGCCATCGCGGCGATTCTCATGATCCTGACGCTTCTCATCAACCTCGCCGCGGAGCTCGTCTCACAGCATTTCCGCAAAAAGAACGCGCAATAAGCCGCGATTTTTCCGAATTTTTCCCGCCGCTCTTGTCATTGCGGCTGGTTTTTGTCATAATATAAGTGGGCCAAACGGCCCCGGAAAGAAAGGACTACAATATGAGCAGTATCCTATCCGTTCAGGATCTTTGCCTCTGGTACGGCGCGCATCAGGCGCTGGACAAGATCAGCATTGAAATCCCTGAAAAAAGCATCACCGCGCTCATCGGCCCCTCCGGCTGCGGCAAGTCGACCTTTTTGAAGACGCTCAACCGGATGAACGATCTGGTTCCCGATGTCAAAATCACCGGCAGCGTTCAGTATGATGGCGAGGACATCTTCTCTTCGTC
>CAKUCT010000255.1 GCA_934643765.1 uncultured Oscillospiraceae bacterium | reverse complement strand
ATAGTCCTTCGCGTCCTGCGCGGCCTTTGCCATCACCGCCTCGTTGTCCAGCCCGCGGAACACCTTCGGGCACGCGGGCTTCTCCGGCGCGCCCGGAAGCGTGCCGTCCGGCTCCGGCGGCAGCAGCTTTTGCGCCTGCTCCAGCTGGCTAAGCTCCTGCCGGAGCGTCTCCAGCTGCTCCGGCGCGGGGTATTTTTGCGCCTCGCACTCGGCCTGCTGGGCCGCTTCCTGCCGCGCGCGGCAGATTTTTTCCGCCTCGCGCCGCTTTTCATAGCGCCGGGCGGCCTCCGCCTGTCTGGCCGCGTCCAGCTCCGCGCTCAGTGCCTCCTGCTGCTGCAAAAGCGTCTGCTGCTGCGCCCGCGCGTCAAATCCGGCCTCATGCAGCGCATGAATCTGGCCCAGCGTCCGGTCCAGCGCCTGCAGCTCCGCCTCCGCCTGCGGCAAAAGGCCCGTTCTGTTGTGCTGGATACGGTTCCTCGCGTCCTTCAGCCGCTTCTGTGTCTCGGCCGCGCTGACGCTCTCATCTCCGCTCGTCACCAGCATGGAAAGCCGCTTCTCAAGCGCCGCGTCCGCCGTCACCGAAAGCCCATGCTGGCCCAGAAACGCGCTGCGGACAAACACGCTCCGCTCCACGCCGAGCAGCACCGTCCCGCAGTTATCCGCCGTCAGCTCCGGAACCGGCTCGCCGGAATCCAGATCCCACGCCCGGAACTGCCCCATCGGCGTTCTGGCCGTGCTTGTGCGCTCGATGGCAATCTTCCGGCCGCTCCAATCGAGCTCCATATAGCCTTCCATCTGTCCGCCCCACCAGGGCTTATAGCGCGTCTTGGCCGGAAGATTCGTTTTTGTCGCCCGTTCTGCCGTGTCGATGCCATAGAACATCGCGAGCAAAAACGCGCTCCAGGTCGATTTTCCGGCCTCATTCGGCAGACAGAAGACATTGAGTCCGTCATTTAAAACCAGCTCCTGCTTCTGAAGGCTTCCAAAGCTTGCAACCAGCTTCCGAATCTTCATACCTCCACCTCCAGCCGGTTCTCCATCGCGTCAAGGCCGAGCCTCGCCGCCTGCGCAATCGCGCGGCGCGTCTGCTCATCCGGCGCCGCATCATACTGCGCGCGCAGTTTGGTAAGATACAAGCCCCGCAGCGTATTTTCTCCCGCACCCTGCCAGAGATCTTTTTTTGGCCGCGTCTCGTCGCGGATGCTCAGGCCGAAAAACTGCCCCTCCAGTTCCCGCTCCAGCGCCTGTGTGTCAATTTCCTCCGCCTCACCGGTCAGAAGGATCCGGTAGATATCGTTCTGCGTCTGCGCCGGGAGCGCCTTTCGGATGGCCGCAAGGGGATCGCTTCCTGCTTCCACGCGCAGAATTTCATACTTCCGCCCGCCGAGCGGCAAAAACCGCAGTGTCACCTCGCCGCTATCGGAAATCTCTCCAAGATACGCGCCCTTTTCGCCCAGCTCGTCAAACCCGCGCCCCATCGCGCAGCCCGGCCAGGCGTAGGCCGTTTTCCCGGCATGCAGAAGCCCGCTCGCCTGATGAATATGGCCAAGGGCCAGGTAGGTAAGATTGGAGCTTTCGATCTGCGCTCTTGAAATCGGATTATAAGAGGAGTCCTTCTGCACCGCGTCGCCGTGCAGCACCATGATCTGCGCGCCGTCGTCTTCCGCGCGGAAGCCTTCCAGAAGAGCCTGCTCAAAGCTTGCCTCAAAGCCCGCGCCAAAGACCGTGCACGAAAGCTCCGGCAAACACACGCGCTCTATCGTCCGGCTCCTGAAAATATGGACATTTCCCGGCCAGCCGCCCATGCGGTAGCTCGAGCCCAGACGGCAGCAGTCGTGATTGCCCGGGGCGATGAAAATCTTCGCACGGCAGAGCGCGCAGGCTCTTTGCAGCGCTTCAACAGTCTGCGCGCCGGCGTTCTCCGCGTCAAACAGATCGCCCGCCAGCAGCACAAGATCGCATCCATGCGCCTGCGCCGCATCAAACAGCGCCGTCAGAACCTCCAGCTGTTCGCGCCGCCGCTGCGCCGCCAGCTCCGGGCGAAGCGCAGAAAACGGTGCGTCGAGATGCAGATCCGCCGCATGCAGAAATTTAATCAAAAATCGTCACCCTTTCTACGCCGGTGCATTTCCCGGTTCCGGCATCGACTGTAAACACCGCGCCGCAGAGCTTGCACGCGCCGGGCGCCACCTCATATCTCGATGTCAGCTCGCCCCGGAACATGGCAATCGACTGCTCCGGCTTCACTCCGATCACCGAACGCACCGGCCCTGTCATGCCAAGGTCTGTCTAGCC
>CAKUCT010000254.1 GCA_934643765.1 uncultured Oscillospiraceae bacterium | reverse complement strand
ATATTGCGGGGGATCTGCTGCTGGTCGCGGTTTTCAAAATGGATGCGGCCGGCGCGGCGATTGCCACAGTCGCGGCGCAGGCGGTGAGCGTCGGCTTTGCGGTTGGAATGCTTCTGAAAAAGAAGCTTCCGTTTGCGTTCAGAAGATCTGATTTCCGGCTCAATCCGCAGTGCCGGAAGTTTCTTGGCATCGGGCTTCCGCTGGCGCTGCAGGAGCTTTTGACGCAGCTGTCGTTTCTGGCGCTCTGCGCGTTTGTCAACCGGCTGGGTCTGACGGCGTCGTCCGGCTACGGCGTTGCGAGCAAGATTGTAAATTTCGCGATGCTGATTCCGAGCGCATTGATGCAGTCCATGGCGTCGTTTGTTGCGCAGAATGTAGGCGCAAACAACCCGGAGCGCGCGAAAAAATCCATGCTGACCGGCATTGGCATTGGACTGGTCTTCGGCTGCATGGTGTTTGCGCTGGTCATGTTCAAAGGCGACGTGCTGGCGGGCATTTTTTCGCCGGATGCCGAGGTCGTGCAGAAGGGCTTTGCGTATCTTAAGGGCTTTGCGCCGGAGACCATTGTGACCGCGGTTCTGTTCAGCATGATCGGCTATTTCAACGGCAACAACCAGACGCTCTGGGTGATGGTTCAGGGGCTGATCCAGACGCTTCTGGTGCGGCTGCCGCTGGCGTATTTCATGAGCATCCAGCCGGACGCGAGTCTGACAAAAATCGGTCTTGCGGCGCCGGTGTCCACGGCGGTGGGCATTGTCCTGAACGTTTCATATTATGTGTATTGGACCCGGAAAAGCCGGAAAACCGCGTGAAATTCGAAAATAAAAGCAGCGTGACCTTTTTGGTCACGCTGCTTTTTGCGTATAATCAGTCGATAAAATCAGAAGGGTCAATGCTCTCGCCGTTGTGGGTAACGGCAAAGTGCAGATGCGACGCGCTGCCGAGCTCCAGAAGCGCCGTCTGGCCGACGGAACCAATGGTGTCGCCTGCGTTGACGCGGGCCCCGGCGCTGACGGCGGGCATGGCGGTGAGGTTGGAGTAGTACGAGACATACTCGTCCGGATGGCGGATAACGACGGTTGTGCCGAGGAACTCATCGTCATAGACGGCGGTGACGGTACCGGCGCAGGCCGCTTTGACAGGTTCGCCCGCCAGAGCGGCAAGGTCAATCCCGTCGTGCGTGCGCCAGTCGCGTGTGGTCGGATTGTAGGACAGCTGCTGCATACTGTAAGCTGCGACGCGCTCTCCGGAGACCGGCCAGACGCGGACGGAAAGTGTCTGCTGGGCAGGTTCGGCGGTATCGTCAATACCGGCTGAGGTCTGGACGGATGTGTCATGCTCCGCGCTGGCAGGCGTTTTTGTGCCGGATGCGGCGGCGGAAGATTTGCTGCCGGGGTCCGGTACCTGCGCGCTGGTGGCGACGGAGAGGCTGGGATCGTTCAGGGATTTCTTTTCGGAAACGGCGCCGGATACAAAAATATAGCCCGAAATTCCTACTGCAAGAATGCACAGGAACAGGACTATGTAGTAGCCCTTTTCCTGAAAGAATTTCCTGAACCGTCTGGATTCGGAATGTTCATTGTTTTGCATGGTTTGCACCTCCTGAGCATAGTATGACCAAGGCTCTGGAAGATTAAACCTGAAACAATGGAAAAATTATCGGCTGGCCACCAGCTCCGGCTCCAGCTCCAGATCGGTTTCGTGCGCAAAATAGCGGTCAAGACAGTATTTGAGAATGGAGCTGCGGGTCACGATACCGATGAACGCGCCCTTGTCGTCGACGACGGGGACGAAGTTCTGGTCGGCCGCGACGAGCACGAGATCTTCAATGCGGGTGTCCACGCGGACGGGATGGATTTCACGGCGGGGCACGATCTCGGAGATGAAGTGCTCTTCGGTCTGGCGAAGATCCATCACGCAGAGGTGCCGCAGGGCCCACAGAAGGTCGCCTTCTGTCAGCACGCCGCAGTAGCTGCCGTCTTTATCAAGAACCGGAAGGGCGGTGAAACCGGACTTTTCCATGCGCTCCATGGCCTGGCGGAATGTGGCGCCGGCGTCGATGTAGGAACACACAGCCTTCGGGGTCAGGAAAAACAGAATGTTCATTGCTTGGCCTCCTTTTATATTAGTTTACCATAACTGAGAAGAAAAGTAATGACAAAATTGTGAATAACGTATGTGCGCGCGAAAAATGCCGGCATGCCCGGGCAGCGCACGCAGGAAAAAGCGGGGGCGGAAAAGATTTTTCTTGTAAATTTGCGCGGCGTCCAGTATGCTGAAACCAGAGATCAGAATGGAGGGATGTCAATACATATGACAC
>CAKUCT010000253.1 GCA_934643765.1 uncultured Oscillospiraceae bacterium | reverse complement strand
TGATATCATCGCACATCTCAGCGGTGAGGTCGGCGATGATCAGTTTGCTGGCGCCGGTCTTGATGGCCTTCTCTTCCAGACCTTCAAGCTCATCGCCCTGGCCGACGTCGGCCGCAACCGCGATGATTTCCGGATTGTTGTAGTTTTCCTTCAGCCAGGGAATGATGATGGATGTATCCAGACCGCCCGAATAGGCCAGAACGATTTTCTTGATATCTTCCTTTTTCATAGCGTGTTGCCTCCGCGTTTTGTAATTTATTTTATGGATAAATATTATATCTGATTGCATAAAAATTCAATCCGCAAGCTGCACAAATCCAATCGGAATTTTTTCGCCGTTTTGCATATATTTTTCTAAAATCCGTATATATTTCAGTATATGCAAATAAATATACATTTATTTCGAAAATACAGCGCAAAAATATACCGTCAGGATTCATCCTGACGGTATATTCCGCATACATTCAGCGGATAAAGTTCGTTCGCTCAAAGGGCTCAAATTCCGGCGTCTGCACGCCCGCTTTGCGCCCTGCCTCCAGACATCGCAGGAAATAGGCCATATTGCGCCCGAGCGCGCGCATGGTCTGCAGGCCCTCTTTGTCCTGCTCTACATCGGCGGCGTTGGTGCCGTGCACCATGTTCCAATACTGCGAGGAAATGATCGGCATGTGGCTGATGCCGGGGTATTTGAGCAGCTGCTCATACGCTGCCGTTGTGCCGCCGCGGCGCGCCGCAACGACAACCGCCGCCGGCTTGAGGCGGAAGGTCTCCGCGGGTGCGGAATAAAAGACGCGGTCGAGGAACGATGTCATATTGCCGGAGGCCGCCGCGTAGTGCACCGGCGAGCCGAAGACAAAGCCATCGGCCTGCTTGGCCTTCTCCTGAAACTCCGCCACAGGCCCGCCAAACACACAACTGCTCTTCCTGCCGCAGGCGCCGCAGCCGATGCAGCCGCCGATGGGCTGGTTCCCGATCCAGAAGATCTCCGTTTCAATGCCGCCTTCATGCAGCGTCTTTTCGATTTCCTGCAGCGCCCGGTCGGTGCTCCCGTGCTTGTGCGCGCTGCCGTTGACCAGTAATACCTTCATTCTGAAATCCCCTTTCTTCCATTCTGTAATAATTCTATTGTGTCCGAAATCCGGTTTCCTGTCAAGTCCCCGGCCAAAGGCCGCTCTTCATAGAATCTTAAGATTTTTCCGCATTGTTTCTTAAGTGTATTTCCGGTATGATAAACGCGTGAAATGAAAAGGAGAGACACAAATGTACCACGTTCTTGTATGTGACGATGAAAAAGATATCGTATCCGCGCTGAGCATCTATCTGCAGGCCGAAGGCTATCAGGTATTCAGCGCGGAAAACGGCCTGCAGGCGCTGGAGATTCTGCGCCGCGAGCAGATCCATCTGGTGCTGCTGGACATCATGATGCCGGGGCTGGACGGCCTGCATACCATGCAGCGCCTGCGCGAGTTTTCCAATGTCCCCGTCATCCTGCTTACGGCCAAATCCGAAGACAGCGACAAAATTCTTGGCCTTACCGTCGGCGCGGACGACTATGTGACCAAGCCCTTCAACCCGATTGAGGTCATGGCGCGCGTCAAATCACAGCTGCGGCGCTACCTGCAGCTCGGCGGCGGCAGCGCCAGATCGAATGTGCTATGCATCGGCGGCATTGAAATGGACGACGACGCCAAAACCGTAAAGCTTGACGGCGAGACGGTGAATCTGACGCCCAAGGAATATGATATTCTGCGTTTTCTGATGCAGAACCCTGGGAAGGTCTTCTCGCCCAGCGAAATTTACCGCAAGGTATGGGACGATCTGCCGCTGAACGCGGACAATGCCTTGGCTGTCCACATCCGCCACATCCGGGAAAAGATCGAATATAATCCGGCCGAGCCCCGGTATCTGAAGGTCGTCTGGGGCAAGGGCTACAAAATGGAGGCTGATTCCAGATGAAACAATTACAGTCCAAGCTCTGGGTCAAGATCACAGCGCTTTTTCTCCTGAGCATATTTTCTGTCGTGCTGTTCTTCAGCGCGCTCGGTATCGCGTATCTGGCAGATCAGGGCGGCTATGTCAACCCCGAGGGCTTTGTGAAAGACCATATTGCGTCAAACGCATTTTTCAGTGATATGACTGCCGCCGCCAATTACTATACGGCTTTTCTTCAAAAGCAGGCGGGCGACAGCTACACCAATCTGGAGGATTTTGAGCAGAGGTTCTCGCGCGAAAACAGCAACTTCTTCTTCACCGTGCAGGATGATACCGGAAAAACTGTTTTTGAAAGTCCCGATCAGGACGAAGCGTATCAGTATACGCACAGTCAGGAGCAGTATCTGTC
>CAKUCT010000252.1 GCA_934643765.1 uncultured Oscillospiraceae bacterium | reverse complement strand
GCTATGAAGCGCTGGCCTCGTCTTATGATGGGCTGACGCGCGACATTCCGTATGAAAAATATCTGCGCTTTTTCAAAAGTCTTCTGCGCAGATACGCCGTCAAGGCGCAGTCGGTTCTCGATCTTGCCTGCGGGACGGGCTCTCTTTCTGTGCTGCTGGCCAAGGCCGGGTACAGTGTGCTGGGGGCCGACCGGTCGGAGGAGATGCTGACTGTGGCCATGGAAAAGACGATGGAGCTGGAGGGAAACCGACCCTTTTTTATTGCGCAGCCGATGCAGCGCCTGCGCCTGCCGCAGACGGTAGACGCGTGCGTCTGCGCATTGGACAGCATCAACTATGTGACAAAGCCGCAGGACCTGCAGAAAGCGTTCCGGCGCGTGTGGGAGGCACTTGCCCCCGGCGGGCTGTTTGTGTTTGACATCAACACGCCCTATAAGCTTGAGGGGCTGGACGGCCAGGTGTTTCTGGATGAAACAGACGAGAGCTACTGCGTCTGGCGGGCAGAGTTTGACCGGCGGCACAGTCTCTGCCGTTATGGCATGGATCTGTTCCAGCGCCTGCAGGACGATACCTGGGAGCGTTCGTTTGAAGAGCATGTGGAGCGCGCCTACACGCCGCAGGAGCTGACGCAGTGGCTGAGCGAGGCGGGCTTTTCACAGGTGGAGCAGTTCGGAAATCTGCGCCTGGAGGCGCCGAAGGACGACGAACTGCGCATCTTTTTTGCGGCAAAGAAAGGATAAATATCATGCAGGATCAGATTACCCGCGCCATGACAAAAGACGGCCTGGTGAACGCCGTTGCGATCACCTCTACCGGCATTGTCGAGCGTGCGCGGCAAATTCATAAACTCTTTCCTACGGCGACGGCGGCGCTCGGAAGACTTCTGAGCGCGGCGTCCATGATGGGCAATATGCAGAAGACGGAGGACGGCTCCATCACGCTGCAGATCAAAGGAGGCGGTCCGCTTGGAACGCTGCTGGCGGTGTCTGACGCGGCGGGCAATGTCCGCGGCTATGTGGATAATCCGCAGATCAGCTTGTTGGAGAAATACCGCGGCAAGCTCGATGTGGGCGCGGCGGTCGGCAGCGACGGTATGCTCACGGTCATCCGGGACCTTCGGATGAAAGAGCCGTATGTGGGGAGCGTGGAGTTGGTCTCGGGCGAAATTGCCGAGGATATCACGCAGTATTTTGTCCAGAGCGAGCAGATTCCCACGGCCTGCGCGCTCGGCGTTCTGATTGACACCGACCAGAGCGTGCGCGCTGCGGGCGGCTATCTTATCCAGCTCATGCCCGGCGCGACGGACGATATGATTGATAAGATTGAAGCCGGCATCCAGAAGGCCGGCGCAGTCAGCAAGCTTCTCGATGAGGGGATGGACGGCAGGGGACTGCTGGAGACGGTGCTTGGTGATTTTGAGCTGGAGATTCTGGAGCAGACGCCGGTGGAGTACCGCTGCTACTGCAGCCGGGACCGCGTGACAAGAACGCTCATCAGCCTGGGCAAAAAAGAGCTGCAGGAAATTGTCGACGACGGAAAGCCGATCGATATCGACTGCCAGTTCTGCGATGAGATCTATCACTATACGCCGCAGGAGATTGCGGCGCTTCTGCAAGAGCTGTGACGAACTTCCCGGGCAGCGCCCGCTGCCCGGGGATTTTATCAGCGGCGCAGAAAACCGCGCATCTGATGCTTGACAAACAGCGCCTTCGACGCTATAATAATACATGCTTTTGGACGTAGTTTGCGCCGGAGAGCGGAAAGAAATATGGGCCTGTAGCTCAGCTGGGAGAGCGTTCGGTTCGCATCCGAGAGGTCGAGAGTTCGAGTCTCTTCAGGTCCACCATCAAGCTGAACCAAAAAAGATATCAGCGCGAAAAGCCCAGAAGTTTCAACGACTTCTGGGCTTTTTTGCACCCATTTTTAGAAGCGTGACAAAAAGATGCCAAAATGGGCTTTGGCAAATTCGATGGACCTGTACCTTTACCCAAGGCATTTTGAGCCGCTTTTCCGAGAATTTTTCGGGAAAGCGGCTCTTTTTTGTCCTCGGCAAAGTGTAGAATTTCGACCGGCGTTTTTGTTGGTTATGCCGAATACGCACTCCAAGCACAGATGCCGGCGCGTTAGCCCGCTGTGCGGCATTTCAGACGTTAAGACCGCAGGCCGGCCCCATCCCACTCCAAGACGAAACCACGGCGTATTGGCGATGCTGGGACGCGAGAAAGCAAACCTCCCGTTGCGCTGGCAGCGGGAGGTCGTTTATCTGCTGGCTCTCAGCAGAGCATCGGTTTTTAATGTCACGCCCATCATGTCCTTATGGGCTTCGCGGGTGTCCCGGCAGAGCG
>CAKUCT010000251.1 GCA_934643765.1 uncultured Oscillospiraceae bacterium | reverse complement strand
GGTGCGCGGTGTGTGACGAGGTCGGCGCGCCGGTGCACACGATCTTCCTTTCCGCCTGCGGCAAGACCTTCAACCAGGAAAAAGCAAAGCAGCTGCAGCGCGATTTTGAAAATATCGTTCTCGTCTGCGGCCACTATGAGGGCATCGACCAGCGCTTTATCGACGAGTGCGTAGACGAAGAAATTTCTCTCGGAGATTTTGTCTTAACAGGCGGCGAGCTGCCCGCGATGATGATTACAGACGCCGTGTGCAGACTCGTGCCGGGCGTTCTGGGAGACGAGGTCTGCTTCACGGATGAAAGCCACTGGGACGGTTTGCTGGAATATCCGCAGTATTCCCGGCCCGAAACCTGGCACGGTCTGTCCGTGCCGGAGATTCTTTTATCGGGTGACCACGCCAAGGTCGACCGCTGGCGCAAAAAGCAGTCCATCCTTCGCACCATGTACCGCCGGCCGGATATGTTCCGGAAGCTGCGCTTTGCCTATAAAACGCGCGCCGAGCGCAAATTCATTGCAGAACTGGAGGCAGAAAACGATGACTTCCGCAATCGGGACCCTAAAAACCTGGATTACCGAAAGTGACAACATTGTCTTTTTCGGCGGGGCCGGCGTATCCACCGAGTCCGGCATTCCGGACTTCCGGAGTGTCGACGGCCTGTACCATCAAACATTCGATTACCCGCCGGAAACGATTCTGAGCCACAGCTTTTTCTACAGCCACACCGAGGAGTTTTTCCGGTTCTACCGGGAGAAGATGCTGCCGCTCGACGCGCAGCCAAACAAGGCGCATCTGGCGCTTGCCAGACTGGAGCAGGAAGGCAAGCTCAAAGCCATCGTCACGCAGAACATCGACGGCCTGCATCAGAAGGCCGGAAGCAAATGCGTCTATGAGCTACACGGCTCTGTCTGGCGCAACCGCTGCCAGCGCTGCGGCAAAAAATTCGGCCCGGAGTTCATCCGCGACTGCGCAGGCGTCCCGCGCTGCGACTGCGGCGGCATCATCAAGCCGGACGTCGTACTCTATGAAGAGGGTCTGAGCGACGCGTGCATTGAGGGCGCGGTGAAGGCCATCTCGCAGGCAGATATTCTAATCGTCGGCGGTACCTCGCTGACCGTCTATCCCGCGGCGGGGCTTATCCGCTATTACGGCGGGAACAAGCTCGTGCTCATCAACCGCGACGAGACGCAATATGACAGCTATGCGAATTTAATTTTCCGTGAACCGATCGGCGAGGTGCTCTCGCAGGTCGTCTGATTGTAAATGCGACGCCGCGCCACGCGGCAAAAGGAGGACCCCATGAATCGCTCTGAATTTCACAACTGGGCAGGCGGCCACGTGCGCCTGCTCGACGGCGCAACCGGCAGCAACCTGATGAAAATGGGTCTGCCGCGCGGCGTGTGCACTGAAAGTTGGGTGCTTTCCCACCCGCGTGCCATCACACAGCTGCAAACCGCCTATCAGTCCGCCGGCAGTGACGCCGTCTACGCGCCCACCTTCTGCGCCAACCGCACCGCTCTTGCGGGCTACGGCTTAGAAGCGCAGACGGCGCAGATGAACCGTGACCTGCTCGCCATTTCCCGCAGCGCGGTCGGAAGCGATGTTCTGGTTGCGGGCGATATGACCACAACCGGCAAGCCCTCTGATCCTGCCGACAGTGAAAATTACCAGGCGCTGCTCGACGCCTATCGTGAGCAGGCGCAGGCCCTGATTGAAGGCGGCGCGGATTTTCTTGCCGTGGAGACCATGATGGGCGTCAATGAGTGCATCGCGGCCGTAGAGGCCATCCGCTCGCTCGGTGACACGGCCGTCGTCTGCACGCTCTCTGTCCAGTCCGACGGCAAGTGCTATTTTGACGGCAGCGTCTTTGAGGCCGCCGAAATTCTCGAAGCGCTGGGCTGTGACGCCATTGGCGTCAACTGCTCCACCGGCCCCGACCAGTTGGAAAGCGTTATCCGCACGCTCAAAAGCACCTGCTCGCTTCCGATCATCGCCAAGCCCAACGCCGGCATGCCGAAAATTCTGGAGACCGGCGAGGCCGTCTATTCCATGGAAGCAGACGTATTTGCGCATCACATGCAGCGGCTCGTGGAAGCCGGCGCCAGCATCATCGGCGGCTGCTGCGGCACGACGCCTGCGTATATCGCGGCGCTGCGCGCGCTGAAGCGTTAGAACATTGATTTTCTGGCATTGCATGCCAGACCATCTTTTTCGACCCCATGCATTGGAGTTTTTCTGGCAGAAACCTGCCAGGCTGTTTCTCTTTTCTCAAACCAATTTTTCGACCCCACGCTTCTTAGCTGCGCGTCGATCGCCGTGTCGAGCCGCCGGGAAGAAATTGCTTATTACGCT
>CAKUCT010000250.1 GCA_934643765.1 uncultured Oscillospiraceae bacterium | reverse complement strand
GCTGGACGACGCGGTGGTGAGCTATCAGTACTTGCTCGGCAAGGGGTATCCTGCCAGGCAGATTCTGCTTTGCGGCGAGTCGGCCGGCGGTGGACTCATCTATGCGCTGTGCCTGAAGCTCAAGCAGATGAAGCTGCCGCTGCCGTGCGGGCTGATCGGCATTTCGCCGTGGACCGATCTGACGCAGTCCGGCGAGACGTTTGATGAAAACCGGGACAACGACCCGTCGCTGACCAAGGAGCTGCTGGACTTCTATGCCCAGTGCTACACGGACGAGCCCAAAAATCCGCTCTGCTCGCCGCTGTTCGGCAATCTCAAGGGTTTGCCGCCGTCGCTTTTGTTTGCGGGCGGGGACGAGATTCTGCTCGATGATGCCAGACGGCTTCATCAGCGGCTTCTGGACGCGGGCTGCAAGAGCCAGCTGCACATCGCGCCCGAGCGCTGGCACGCGTATGTGCTGTATTGTCTGTCAGAAAATATGACAGATGATTTTGAGTCCATCAATCAGTTTTTGAATAAAGTTCTATCGCCGGCCAAGAGCCTGCGCTGGATGCGGCTGGACAACGCGGCGAAGATCTATCCCGCGGCCAAGCGCCGCACCTGGACAAACTACTTCCGCCTCTCTGCCAATCTGACAGAGCCGGTCGATGTGGCCGTGCTGCGCTCGGCGCTTGATGTAACGGTCCGGAGATTTCCGTCCATGGCCGTGCGCCTGCGCCGTGGCGCATTCTGGTACTACCTGGAGCAGATCCCAAAGGCGCCGGAGATTCAGGAGGAAAAGAGCTGCCCGCTGCAGCACGTGCCCTTTGACAGTGTGCGCAAATGCGCCTTCCGCGTGCTGGTCTATCAGAACCGGATCGCCGTGGAATTTTTCCATGCTGTGACAGACGGCACGGGCGGGCTGATCTTTTTAAAGACGCTGCTGGCCGAGTATCTGAGCGAAAAGTATGCGCTCTCGGTGCCGGCGGAGCTCGGTGTTCTGGGACGGTTGGAGGAGCCGGACGAGGAGGAACTGGAGGACAGCTTCCTGCGCTACGCGGGCGATGTGAAGGCCAGCCGGAAGGAGACGACCGCCTGGCACCTGAGCGGCACGCGCGAACCGGACGGCTATGTGAATCTGATCACGATGATGCTCGATGTCCCGCAGGTCAAAGCCTGCGCAAAAGAGCACGGCGTGAGCATTACCGAGCTGATGTGCGCGGCCATGATGCGCGCACTTGCCGACTGGCAGGCGGAAAAGGTGCCGTTTCGGCGGCGCAGAAAGCCTGTGAAGGTGACGGTGCCGGTGAACCTGCGCCAGCTCTTTCCGAGCAGAACGCTCCGGAATTTTGCGTCCTATGTGAACGTGGAAATTGACCCCAGGATGGGAGAGTACAGCTTCGATGAAATCTGCGGCATTGTGCACCACATGATGGGCCTCGGAAACGACGCCAAGGCGATGCGCGCGAAGATCGCGACGAATGTCGCCAGCGAAAAATCGCCGGTTCTGAAGGTCATGCCGCTGTTTATCAAAAATATCGCGATGCGCGCGGCATTTGACGCCGTGGGCGAGTGCAAGGCTTGCCTGTGTCTGTCGAATCTCGGCGTGGTGCAGGTGCCGGAAGTGATGCGGCCGTATATCACGCGCCTTGATTTTGTCATCGGCCCGCAGGCCAACGCGCCGCACAACTGCGGCATTGCCACGTGGGGCGATACGATGTATGTCAGCTGCGTGCGCAATATCCAGGAGCCCGAGCTGGAGCTGCATTTTTACCGGGTGCTGCATGAACTGGGGCTGCATGTTAAAGTAGAGAGCAACGCAAGATAAAGTTTGACAAAAAAGCAGAGGCTTTCTGATAATCAGACTGCGCCCCGTTGCGGGGCGAAAGAACCAAACAGGAATCCAGCGAAGCGATTCCTGTTTGGAGAGGAGAAGCAGCGAACTGGATGAGCTCTGCCGCTTGCGGCGGAGCGATGGATATGAAGCTTGCTTCGACGAGATAGAAAGGAGCAGGGATATGTATTGTGTGAAATGCGGTGTGGAACTGGCCGACAGTGAAACGGTCTGTCCGCTCTGCGGAACGCGGGTGTTCCATCCCGATCTTCCGAAACAAGAAGCAAATCCGCCCTATCCGGCGGATACGCGCCTGAAGCCGGAGGAGGTAAACCGGTCGGGCTTTTTATTTGTTCTGACGGTGCTGGCGCTGCTGCCGGCGGTGATCTGCCTGCTGTGCGACTGGCGCATCAGCGGCGGAATTGTCTGGTCCGGCTATGCGTCGGGCGGCATTGCGCTTTTGTATGTGCTGATTGTGCTGCCGATGTGGTTCCGGCACCCGAATCCGGTGGTGTTTGTGCCGGTGGATTTCGCGGCGATTATTCTGTATCTTCTGTATATTGATCTTGCGACCG
>CAKUCT010000249.1 GCA_934643765.1 uncultured Oscillospiraceae bacterium | reverse complement strand
TATCAGTCCTTCGGCGACAGCGCCAATGACATCAAGGACGGCAAGATTGACGCTGCCTTCATCGTTGCCGGCGCTCCCACGACCGCTATCACCGACCTGGCCACCACCAAGGACGTCTACCTCGTCTCCTTGGACGACGAGCACATCGACCAGCTCACTCAGACCTCTGACTACTACACCAAGAACGTCATCTCTGCCGACGTCTACGGCACGGACAGCGATGTGACGACGGTTGCCGTCGGCGCGGTCATCCTGGCCCGTGACGATGTCTCCGAGGACGCCATCTACAACTTCACCAAGGATCTGTTTGACAACGCCGCCTCCGAGGTTTCCAGTCACGCCAAGTATGGCGAACTGAATCTGGAGTTTGCCTCCTCTGTCACCTCTGTCCCCTATCATCCGGGTGCTGCCAAGTATTTCGCAGAAAAAGGCTTTGAGGTTCCCACTAAGTAATTCTGAACGGATTCTTCACGCAAAACAACCCACTTTCCAGCTACGGCAAGGACTCTTGCCGTAGCTGGCGCTGTTCCACAGCCTCGCAGAGTTCACACCCGCAGGTGTGAATCAAACGAAAATCCATTTTGGACCGCGACCTGTGCGTGGGCCAAAACAACTTACACCCTGAAGGAGAGAGAGTATGAGTTCTTCCAAAAAGACCGCCGCCGATGATGCCATCCACACCGAGGGCAGCACACAGGCCGATCTTGACGCCGTCATGCGCAAGTATGACCGTGAGTCCAACACCCGCGTCTGGGAAGGTCCCTGGCGCTGGATTGTCGGCGCCGTCATGGTCCTGTTCAGTCTGTACTGCATCTACATGACGCTGTTTTTTACCGGCCTTCCGGAGACACGCCTTGCCATGTTCCTGGCGCTGATTATTTTCATCGGCTTTCTGACCTACCCGGCCAAAAAGGGCCACGTCCGCGTCAACTTTATTCCCTGGTATGACATTGTTCTGATGGTGCTCGGCACGGCGAGCTTCCTGTACTTCGCCTTCAACGCCCTTCCCATCATCAAGCTCGCCACGCGTATCCGCACGGAGCATGTCGTCATCGGCGTCATCGGCATTCTGATTCTCATCGAGCTCTGCCGCCGCTGCGTCGGTGTTCCGATTTTGTGCGTGCTCGGCGCGCTGCTGGTCTATACGTTCTATAACCAGCTGAGCTATAACCCCAGCTTCTATCAGGCGCTCAAGAACATCATCTACAAGCTATTCTACACCACATCCGGCGTCATCGGCACGCCCATCAACGTCTGCTATACCTATATCGTCCTGTTCATCATCTTTGGCGCCTTCCTCGAGCGCACGGGCATCGCGAACTTCTTCATTGCCCTTGCCAACCGTCTGGCCGGTTGGTCGGCTGGCGGCCCGGCCAAGGTCGCGGTCATCTCGTCGGCGCTGTGCGGCATGGTCTCCGGTTCTTCCGTCGGCAACACCGTCACGACCGGCTCCGTCACCATCCCGATGATGAAAAAGACCGGCTATCATCCGGACTTTGCCGGCGCGGTTGAGGCTGCCGCCTCCACCGGCGGCCAGATCATGCCCCCCATCATGGGCGCGGCCGCATTCTTGATGGCAGAGTATATGGACCTTCCGTATGCTCAGGTCGCCGTCAAAGCAATTCTCCCTGCAGTTCTCTACTTCACCGGCATCTTTATTGCCGTCCATCTGGAAGCGAAAAAACTCGGCCTCAAGGGTCTTTCCAAGGATGAGCTTCCCCAGTGGAGCTTCCTGCTTCGCAAGTTCTATCTGCTGGCCCCGCTGGTGCTGCTGGTCTGGCTTGTGTCCACGGGCGCAAGAACCATGCAGTTCTCCGCCGCTGTGTCGATTCTCGCGGCCGTAGTTGTCGGTTTCCTCAATAAGGACGAGCGGCTCACCTTCCGCAAGATCTTTGAAGCGCTGGAAGCCGGTGCCAAGGGCGCAATCACCGTCGCCGTTGCCTGCGCGATTGCCGGTATGATCGCCGGCTGCATCACCGTCACCGGTCTTGCTTCGATTCTTATCAACACCATCGTCCAGCTCGCAGGTAACGCAACGTTCATCGGACTGATTCTGACCATGGTCTGCTGCATCGTGCTCGGCATGGGCGTGCCGACCACCGCGAACTACTGCATCATGGCCTCCACCTGCGCGCCGATCCTCATCAAGATGGGCTTCCCGCTTGTGGCTGCGCACTTCTTTGTGTTCTACTTCGGCATCGTCGCCGACATCACTCCGCCCGTCGCGCTGGCCGCCTACGCTGGCTCCGCGATTGCAAAGGGCAACCCCATGAAAACCGGCATCAACGCAACCAAGCTCGCCATTGCCGCGTTCATCGTCCCCTACATCTTCGCCTACAGCCCCGCGATGCTCTTCGTGAACGTCACGAGCGTCTGGGAGGTTGTCCAGATCGTTCTGTCGGCGCTTCTC
>CAKUCT010000248.1 GCA_934643765.1 uncultured Oscillospiraceae bacterium | reverse complement strand
GCGCACGTGGAAATGATGGGCTTCCTCGGCATGGGCAACAACCCCATGGTCGGCGCAACGGTCGCTGTCGCGGTCGCGGTTTCGGAGGCACTGAATAAGTAAGCCAAACCCCTGATTTCCAAGCGGAAAATGTTCTGATTTCCGCTTAACGCAAACATGATAAAAGGAAGCACGTCCTCTCGAAGAAAAAAGAGAAGATGTGCTTCCTGTTTTTTGCGTTTTGGAGGGTTTTTGATGAAGAAAATGAGGATGTGCTTCCTTGGAGAGAAGACATTTGCAGACGGTTTTGCAGAGTATAATTAAGCGTTTGACGCGTCACGCGATGAACATAGGGCTATGCCTGCATAGGAAGAAACCAGGTTTTACCGGGGCGGGGTGACTTTTTTGTTCGTGCTGTGAAGCAGCGGGGGGATTCCCTCAGACGGCGTTGCGGGCAGCTTCCCTTGCGGCAAGGGAAGCTGGGGACTTTGTGGGTAGACAAAGCGTCCGGAATTATGGTATACTAACTTTGTACAGGCAGAGAGGCAACGGTTCTGCCGAGTTTTTAGATTGGCAGGTTTTCTATGTCCTTTGGCCTGATTCCTGATCTGATTTATCCGCATCTGACGGATCTGACGCCGGAAGCGCTGACGTCGCGCGGCATTTCCTTTTTGATGATGGATTTTGACAACACCATCGTCCCCTACACCACAAACGAGCCGGCGCCGGAGATGAAGGCCTGGCTGGCGCGGATGAAAGCGTCCGAAATCGGGCTGTGCGTGGTGTCCAACAGCAAAAAGCCGCGCGTGGTGAAGTTCTGTCAGACGTATGGGCTCGACTGCATCACGCACGCGAAAAAGCCCTTCCAGAAGGGAATCTCCGAATGTCTGCGCCGGTTCTCTCTGACGCCGGGGCAGGCCGCGCTGGTGGGCGATCAGATCTATACAGACGTACTCGGCGCGAACAGCGCGCATCTTACGTCCATTCTCATTTCTGCGATTGATAATCATACGATATGGCTGAAGCTGCGGCATATAGCCGAACTTCCCTTTATCGCATGGGGAAAAAGGAGAATACGCTATGAAAAACATTGAAAAATATAAGAGCCTGCTCGAAAAGGGCGAGGCGGACGCGTTGCTGCTGACGAGTGTGTACAACCGGCTCTATGCCGCGCAGCACAATATCTCGGAAGGCGTGGCGATTGTCACGAAGGACGGCGCGTATTACTTTACCGACAGCCGGTATATTGAAGACGCGCAGAACAATCTGCCGGGATTTACGGTGCGCATGACGCACCCGGGCTCGAGCGAGATTGCGCGCATCAATGAGGTCATCGGCGAGCACACGATCAAGAAGCTCGGCTTTGAAGAGGCCGACATGACCTACGCGACATTCCTGGAGTATCAGCACGCGCTGCACGCGGTGCTGGTGCCGATGCAGAAGAAGATCGACGCCTTCCGCGCGTCCAAGGAGCCGTGGGAAATTGATCTGATGCGCAAGGCGCAGGAAATCACCGACCTGACCTTTACCCAGCTGCAGAAGGTTATCTGCGCGGGCATGACAGAAAAGGATCTGCGCGCGGAGCTTATTTACAGGCTCTATAAAAATGTCGCGGACGGCCTGTCCTTTGACCCCATTGTGGTCTCCGGCCCCAACACCAGCATGCCGCACGGTGTGCCGGGCGAGCGCGAGCTGCAGTTCGGCGATTTTATCACGATGGATTTCGGCTGTCTGTACAAGGGCTACTGCTCGGATATGACAAGAACGGTCGCGCTCGGCTTTGTGACCGAGGAGATGGACAAGGTCTACAAGACTGTGCTCAAGGCGCAGCTGGCCGGTATCGCGGCGACGAAGGCCGGCGTGACGGGCCAGCAGATGGACGGTGCGGCGCGCAAGGTCATCGCGGACGCCGGTTACGGAGAATACTTCGGCCATGGCTATGGCCACAGCCTCGGCATCCTCATCCACGAAGCGCCCAACGCCAACACCAGAAACGACCAGCCGATGCCCGAAGGAGCGGTGGTTTCGGCCGAGCCCGGCATCTATCTACCCGGTAAATTCGGCGTCCGGATCGAGGATGTGACGGTTCTGACGAAGGATGGCTGCGAAGTGCTCACAAAGAGCCCGAAAAATTTGATTATTTTGTGATAGCTGCTTGAAAAATACGACTGATTGTTGTAAAATTGTAAAAGCTATTGCATATGTAGTTTAGACTTAGACATATTGGAGGAAACAGGATATGGCAACCATTACCGCTGGTGATTTCAGAAACGGTAAGACTTTCGAGATGGACGGCAAGATCATGCAGGTCGTCGAGTTCCAGCATGTTAAGCCCGGCAAAGGCGCGGCCTTCGTCCGCACCAAGATGAAGAACATCGTGACCGGCGCTGTGACCGAAACGTCGTTCAACCCCACTGCGAAGTTTGAAGAAGCGTTCAT
>CAKUCT010000247.1 GCA_934643765.1 uncultured Oscillospiraceae bacterium | reverse complement strand
AGCGTCAGAAAGCGCCGTCAGGCAGTGCGGGCACCAGTTGATGATGCGGCTTCCCTTGTAGATGAGGCCCTTTTCATAGAGCTCACAGAACGCCTCGCGCACAGCCTTGGAGCAGCCCTCGTCCATTGTGAACCGGCTTCTTGACCAGTCGCAGCTCACGCCGAGCTTTTTCTGCTGCTGGACAATGCGGTTGCCGTATTTTTCTTTCCAGGCCCAGACGCGCTCCAGGAACTTCTCGCGTCCGAGATCATATCTCGTCTTGCCTTCGTTGACGCGGAGCTCTTCTTCGACCTTGATCTGCGTGGCGATGCCCGCATGGTCGGTGCCGGGCAGCCAGAGGGCGCTGTAGCCCTGCATGCGCTTGTAGCGCGTCAGGATATCCTGCAGCGTTGCATCCAGCGCGTGGCCCATGTGGAGCTGGCCCGTGACATTGGGGGGCGGCATGACGATGGAGTACGGCTTTTTGTCGGGATCCGGCGATGCCTTGAAGCAGTCGTTTTCCATCCACATCTCGTAAATCGAGCTTTCGACCAGCTTCGGATCGTATTGCTTGGGAAGTTCTTTTCTCATGGTCATTCTCCTATTTGCATTTTGAATCAATCAAAGATTTTCTAAAAACTCAATGCGCTGCGCCTGCGCGTCCACACGCGCCTTCACACCAAACGGCACAATGCAGCGCGGCAGCGCATGGCCGACGCTGAGGTTGCACACAACCGGCAGCTCCGGCCGGCCGATAACCTGGCGCAGGAGCGCCTTATATTCGGCGTGGAACTTATCATCCATTGGCTTTCCGACCAGCACGCCGCTGACAACGTCAAGCACACCGGCCCGCTTGAGATATTCCAGCGACTTCTGGTATTTTTCAGGCGGCATCTGCTCTTCGCAGGACTCCAGCAGCAAAATTTTCCCGCGCCAGTCGTCAAGACCTGGAAACAGGCCGTATCTCCGGCAGACCTCCGGCATGTCCGCGTAGCGCGCGGGGTCAAAGCAGTCGAAGATCGAGTCGATGCAGCCGCCAAGGATTTCTCCCTCAAACTGCGCGTTTCCCTGCAGAAGCTCGAGGCCTTCATTCGGATGCGCCGGAAGCTCCGTCCCCAGCTGCTCCGGGCCGAAGTCTGTCCGGCTCTCATACCAGATGGCGCTCGGGCGTATCTCGCGGATGGTTCCGGTTGTAATCAGCTCTTCAAAATAGCTTCTGGTATACGGCAGCATCCCGGGCCCCAGCTCGCAGACGTCCGGCAAAAACGCCTGGCCATAAAATGTCGGGAGGCCAACCTTGTGGAGCATGAAATGGTTGAGCGTTGTATCGGAAAAGCCGAGAAACAGCTTTTTCGTAATGGCCTTCCTGAGCGCGTCGTTTTCAAATAGATACGGCGCGAGCCGGTAGGTGTCGTCTCCTCCGATGGCGCAGAGAATCAGATCAATCTCCGGATCGCGGAACGCTTCGAGCAAATCCTCCGCCCGCTTTTCCGGGTGCTGCTGCACATACGCCATCGGCATGCGCGCATGCGGCAGGAATTTCACTTTTAAGCCGTAAGCCTCCAGTCGTTTGACGCCCAGCTCCAGTTCGTGCGCGGCAAAGCTTTCGCCAAGAATACCTCTTGACAGGCTGACAATGCCGACCGTTTTCACAGCGCCGCTCATGCTTCCACCACCTTCGCGCACGGGCAGGATGTATGCGCCTGGAAAAATGCCTGAAATTCTTCGGGCGTGCCGAGTATCAGATCTTTTTTCTGCAGCAGCGTCGCCGCGCCCGAGTGCGTCAGCAAAAACAGCCGCGGCGTCTCAATCAGCGTTTCCATCGAAGAGAAGCTGTAATCCGCGGAAGCCTGGTTGGACGAGATCGTCACGCCTTCTTCATTCACGCAGATTTTCGGCTTGGACTCCATCTTGACCGACCGCAGGCTGGTCAGAAGTGCATGCGCCAATTTATGGTACCGCCGGGACATCGCCGCGCCCGAGCCTGGCATCAGCCGCGCCGCGGCCAGAACCAAAAGGATCAGGCCGATGCTCACCTTTGCCCTGTCGTTCTGCTGCAGAATGCCGGCCGCCAGAAACAGCGCGCCGATGATCGCCACCGCGGCGCTCAGAACGGTATTTACAAGCCGCTGCTGCTTCTGCCGCGCTTCATCCGCGCCGGACGCATCCGCACCGCCGTCCTGTGTCTGTATCCGCGTCCAGAGCTTCGGATTGGACCTGTGCGAGACGATCTCCGCGCGCGCCTGCAGCGCGCGGGCCAGCTCCTCTTCCAGCTCATAGGTATAAGCGCTTGGGACAAAGACAAATTCACTTTGCATGTGGATTTCCTCTCTTTCCTGCATTCAAAGCCGCCCGGCCGCTTGCGCCGGGCAGCCGCGCCATAAAAAACGCCCCGAGTCCAAAGACTCAGGGCGAAGAAGTTCTCCGTGGTACCACCTGCGTTCCC
>CAKUCT010000246.1 GCA_934643765.1 uncultured Oscillospiraceae bacterium | reverse complement strand
GGTATAATGTCGCGTCCTCCGCGCCGTTCCGCCGCATCGGCTATGTCGACGCGCTGGAGACCTACGGCTCGGATAAGCCGGATCTGCGCATCGACCTCACCTGCAAGAATATTTCTGATCTGTTCACGGAAAGCGAATTTGAGCCGTTCAAGGGCCAGACAGTCAAGGCTGTTTCGGTTTCCGACTGCCATCTGACGCGTAAGCAGATTGAGAAGCTGCTGACCGACTGCGAAGTGCAGGCGGGTACGAAGGGCTACTGGTTCAAGATGGACGAGAACGGCGAGCTTGCCGGCGGCGTTGCAAAGTTTGTGCAGGGCTGCAAGGAAGAGCTTGTCCAGCGTCTCGGCCTCAAGCCCAATACGCTGGTGGTTGTTGCGGCGGGCAGCGCGGCGACAAAGCTCGTCGGTGTGATCATCAAGACCTTCGGCGCAAACGTTCCGGGCCATATGGACAAGGAGCGCTACGAATTCTGCTGGATTGTCGATTTCCCGATGTACGAGATCGGCGACGAGTCGGGCGAGCTCGAGTTCTGCCATAACCCGTTCTCGATGCCGGGCGGCGGCGCGGCCACGCTCGATCAGGCGATCCGCGGCGAAATTGACCCGCTGACCATCACGGCCCAGCAGTATGACCTCGTCTGCAACGGCGTGGAGCTGTCCTCCGGCGCGGTCCGGAACCATGATCCGGAGATCATGATCAAGGCGTTCCAGCTGGTCCGCCTCGGCGAGGACGATGTCAAGGCCAAGTTCCCGGCCATGTACAACGCGTTTACCTACGGTGCGCCGCCTCATGCGGGCATTGCCCCGGGCGTGGACCGTATGGTCATGCTGCTCGCCGGTGAAGACTCCATCCGTGAGATCATCCCGTTCCCGATGAACAAGAACGCGCAGGATATCCTTATGGGCGCACCCTCTGAGGTCACGCAGAAGCAGCTCGATGAGTTGCACATTGTCTGTACGGCAAAAGAGGAAGACTAAGAAAAACTTTCAAAGCCCCCTGCTCAATGAGCGGGGGGCTTTCTGCGTGACCTCGCGCGCGGAGCGCGAAAATCCTGGCAAGCAGGCGATTTACCGTTTTGTGGGGGCATCGCTTTACTGCGCTGAGTAAAATGCATCAGAAATTTATGTGTCTTTCATACACGGACATAAAAAAGAAAAACAGTGTACGCCGGAGAAAAACAGATGGATATTCGGGTGGAAGCCTGCTTGTGACCACGGCTGGGAGACACAAGGCAGCATACAAGTGCTTTTTCTGAACGGCTTTTTGGCATATAGGGAAACAATTTGATTGACAAAATAGAGAAAACTGCTAGAATGGTAGTACGTCTCTAAACTTGACGTGCATTTTACATCAGGAGGTTTGTATGAAGAAAGTAGTATGCTTGCTGCTCGCTCTTGTGATGCTGCTGGGCCTTGTCGCTTGCGCCAGCAACACCGCTCCGTCCACGGAGAAGACCGAGAGCACCAACACCACCACCGAAACCAAGACCGAAGAAAAGACCGACGACGCTGCAGCTCCTGCAGAAGAAGAGTCCGGCGAAACCGTTCACATCGGTATCGTCACCGGCTCCGTCTCTCAGTCCGAGGATGACCGCCGCGGCGCTGAGGCGTTCCAGGCAATGTACGGCGAAGACATGGTCAAGCTGGCCATCTATCCCGACAACTTTACCGAGGAACTGGAAACCACCGTTCAGACCATCGTCAACCTTTCCGACGATCCCGACATGAAGGCGATCATTGTCAACCAGGCTGTTCCTGGCACGACTGAAGCTTTCCGTCAGATCAAGGAACGCCGCCCCGACATCATCTGCATCGCCGGTGAGTCCCACGAAGACCTGCCCGAGATCGGCTCTGCTGCTGACCTCGTCTGCAACAACGACTTCGTTGCCCGCGGCTACCTCATCATCCGCACCGCGCACGAGCTCGGCTGCGACACGTTTGTCCACATCTCCTTCCCGCGTCACATGGCATATGAAACCATGAGCCGCCGCGTGGCCATCATGAAGGCTGCCTGCGAAGAGTTTGGCATGAACTTCGTCCTCGAGACCGCTCCCGACCCCACCTCCGACGTTGGCGTTGCCGGCGCACAGGCTTACATCCTGGAGAAGGTTCCTGAGTGGGTGGAAAAGTACGGCCAGAAGGCTGCTTACTTCTGCACCAACGACGCACATACCGAGCCGCTGCTCAAGCAGCTTCTCGAGTACGGCGGATACTTCATCGAAGCTGACCTGCCCTCCCCGCTGATGGGCTATCCCGGCGCGCTGGGTCTGGATCTGACCGAGGAAGCCGGCGACTTTGAGAAGATTCTTGCCAAGGTCGAGTCCGCGATCGTCGAAAAGGGCGGCGCTGACCGCTTCGGCACCTGGGCTTACTCCTATGGCTACACCGTTTCCGCTGGCCTTGCACAGCATGCTCTGAATGTCATCAACGG
>CAKUCT010000245.1 GCA_934643765.1 uncultured Oscillospiraceae bacterium | reverse complement strand
AACATTCTGCTGCTGGCGGTGTTCCGACTCGGCGTGACGGGGTATGTGCTCTCGACGGTGCTGGCGGACGTTCTGACGACGGTGTATCTCATCTTCCGCGCAAGGCTCTGGCGGTTCCTGGTCAAAGCGCCCGCAAAGGGTACGCTTTCCCGGATGCTGCGGTACTGTGTGCCGCTGATTCCGACGGCGACCTTCTGGTGGATTACCAGCGTGTCGGACCGGTATATGATTACCGCCTGGCTCGGAAGCGCGGCCAACGGCGTGTATGCCGTGAGCGCGAAGCTGCCGACGATTCTGACGGTTCTTTCGTCCGTGTTCATGGAGGCGTGGCTCTTTTCCGCCGTCACCGAGCGGCAGGAGGGGAGCGAGGCACATCTGCAGTTCTATGCGTCGGTCTGGCGGACATTTGTGGCGGGGATGGTACTGAGTGCATCCGGCGTGATCGCGTTTTCGCGGCTGGCCGTGCGGATTCTTGCCAAGGAGGAATATTTCTCCGCGTGGCAGTTTGTGCCGGTCCTGTGCCTGGCGATGGTATTTGCGAGTTTTTCTACGTTCCTGAGCAGCGTCTACGTTGTATCGAAAAAAAGCAGCCTGTCGTTCTGGACAGCGCTGCTGGGTGCGGGGAGTAATGTTTTGCTGAACCTGCTGCTGATCGGACGCATCGGGGTAATGGGCGCGGCAGCGGCGACGCTTCTGAGTTATGTGCTGGTGTTTTTGGTGCGGGCGGTCAGCATTCGCAGAATCCTGCCGTTTTCGCTGTCGGCGCCGGTTGTGCTGCTCGATGTGCTGGTTCTGGGCGTGCAGGCTGTGTTTCAGGTGCTGCAGCTGCGCGGCTGGGCAGCCGTACAGGCCGCGTGCCTGGCGCTGCTGCTGGCGCTGAACGCGAAGCCGCTTTTGCGGGCGGCAGGGAAAATTTTCGGTGCACGCCGGAAAGGAGCTTCTGTATGATATTAACGGCATTTCACGGCTTTTGCATGGCGCTGGCCGACAGCGTCCCGGGGGTTTCCGGCGGAACGATTGCGTTCATTCTGGGCTTTTACGATCGGTTTCTCGACGCGCTGCACAGTGTATTTGGAAAGGACAAAGCGGCGCGGAAAACGGCTGCGCTGTATCTTCTGAAGCTCGGCGTTGGCTGGGCCATCGGTATGGGGGCCTGCGTGCTGGCGCTCTCAAAGCTCTTTGCGGTGCATATCTATTTCATGAGCAGCCTGTTTCTGGGGCTGACGCTCGCGTCGTTCCCGTTTGTTATCCGCGCGGAGCGGGGCGTGCTGCGCGGCAAGGCGCAAAACAGCTTGTTCGCGGTATTGGGGCTGTTGATTGTTGTATTGCTGACGCTCCTGCGGGCCAATACGGCGGCGGTGGCCATCCGCTTCGCGGGCGCGCCGGTGTGGATGCTGGGCTATCTTTTTGTTTCCGGCGCAGTCGCCATTACGGCGATGGTGCTGCCGGGCATCTCGGGTTCGACGATTTTGCTGATCGCGGGGGTATATCTGCCGGCGATTCAGGCGGTCAAAGCATTTTTGAGCTTGAACTTCTCGGTTTTTCCGGGGCTCTGTGCGCTGGGGCTCGGCGTGATTGCCGGTATCGGGCTTTCTATCCGCGCCATCCGCGCGGCGCTCAGAAAATACAGATCACAGATGGTGTGGCTCATTCTCGGGCTGATGGCAGGCTCGCTCTATGCCATTGTCATGGGACCTGCCAGCCTCAGCGCGCCGCAGGCGCCGGTTTCCCTGCAGAACTTTGACTGCATCGGCTTTATGCTGGGCACTGCGATTTTGCTGGCGCTGGAGGCGCTGCGCCGGTGGACGGCGCAGCATCCATCGCCCGAACGTCCGCGGGGAAAGCGCGCGACGGCATAGCCGGAACATCAGCCCCGCCAGGCATCTATGGCCCGCGTCATCCGCCGGTTGATGTCGATGCGGGTCTGCCGGCATTCTTTGGGATATTTTTTCGCTGCGGAGAAGCAGAGCCGGACAAACAGACCGGAGCCGATGGGAAGCGCAAGGCGCAGCATGCTCTCCGGGAAGATGAAGTGCGTGCCGTGCGTATAGACGACGGCTTCCACCTCGCAGGTATGCGGACGCTGGGACAGGCGCTTTTCGATGCGGCGGATGTATTTTGCAACGTCCCAGAGCGTATCGTCCTCTGCACCGATCAGAAGAAGCTTTCCCTTAATCGCCTCGACTTTGATCATTTCCGCCTCGGTCAGCGGGTGTGCCTTTTCAGAATCGTCAAAAAGCTTTCTGGAGTTCATCATATCGCCCGTGCGCTTGGATTCTGCAGCAACTACGTTCCAGTATTGCGGGTGCTGGTAGACAAAGGGCATGTAGGCAAGCGGCTCACCGCGATAGGAAAACAAGGACTCACCCTCGATGGGCCATTCCTTGCAGCCGTCCCGGTTTCCCTGCATAAAGCCCTGCCAGATAAAGTCGCTCGGCGTCATGGCAATCGTCAGCGTCAGATCCGGAAAATAGGATGCGGCGG
>CAKUCT010000244.1 GCA_934643765.1 uncultured Oscillospiraceae bacterium | reverse complement strand
ATGTCTTCATTCTAAACTCCTATATGATTGATCATGCTGGCAAGATAGCCCGCGCCGAAACCGTTGTCGATGTTCACAACGCTCACGCCGCTGGCGCAGGAATTGAGCATCGCCAGCAGCGCCGCCACGCCGCCGAAGCTTGCGCCATAGCCGACGCTTGTCGGCACGGCAATGACCGGACAGTCGGCAAGACCGCCGATGACGCTTGCAAGCGCGCCCTCCATTCCGGCGATTGCCACAATGGCCTGCGCGTTCATCACGTCGCCTGCGTGCGACAAAAGCCGATGTAGCCCGGCCACGCCGACATCATACAGCCGGACAACCTCATTTCCGAGCGCTTCGGCCGTCAGCGCAGCCTCCTCGGCAACGGGCTGATCGCTGGTGCCGCCGGTGGCGATAACAATCTTTCCGCGGCCGGACGGCGCGGGAATCTCACCCGCGATGCCGACGCGGCCCATCTCATAATAGTGCAGCGGCAGCTGCGGGGAAAGATAGGCCGCAGATTCCGGCGTCAACCGGGTAATAAGAACGGTTTTCTGCCCGCGCGCGAGCATGGCCTGCGTGATTTTCAGAATCTGCTCCGGCGTTTTGCCCGCGCCGTAGATGACCTCTGCCGCGCCCTGACGAAGCGCGCGGTGGTGGTCGAGCTTGGCAAAGCCGAGGTCTTCAAACGGTGCCTGCTTCAGCTGCAGAAGCGCCTGGTCAACCGAGGCTGTGCCATCGGCTACAGCCTGCAGAAGCGCTTTGATTTCGTGCTGTTCCATCGTTATCTCCCATTCAGATCCAGAAGGACGATTTCAAAATAGGGCCGGAGCTTTTCCAGAATCGTTTCCCGCTGCTCCAAGGCCTGCGTCATCTGCGCGGGCTTGAGCTGCACGCGCGCCGCATCGGAAAACACGCGCACGCGGAAATCCGTAAAGCCGAGCGCGAACAGCGCGCCCTCCGCGCCCTCTACGCGGGAAAGAAGCTCGCGCGTGATTGTCTGGCCGGTCGGGACGCGGGTTGCAAGGCATGCATAGGCCGGCTTGTCCCAGGTAAAAAGCCCGGCCTCGCGGGAAAGCTTGCGAATCTTTGATTTTGTCAGGCCGCACACGCGCAGCGGCGAGAGCACCTGAAGCTCCTGCAAAGCCTTCATGCCGGGGCGGTCGGCCGAGTCGTCCGAGGCGTTGGTGCCATCTAACAAGACAGTATAGCCGTCGGCCAGAGCCTGTTTCTGCAGCGTGCCGAAAAGACCGGTTTTACAGTAGTAACAGCGGTTGGAAGGATTGCGCACAACATCTGGATTTGCCAGCGCATCGAGCTCTAAAATATGAAGCTCCGCGCCCACAAACGCACAAAGCCGCTTCGCGTCTTCCAGTTCAAAGTCCGGCTGGAACGCGGTTTTGATGAAGTAGGGCCGGATATCGGCCCCTGCCTGGACGCCGACATAGAGCAGATACGACGAGTCCACGCCGCCGGAAAAGCCGAGTGCCGCCTTCGGATGCGCCTTGAAAAATTCAGTCAATGTCATAAGCTGTCGCCTCGAAAATAATTTTCCTTATTATACAAGATTCGCGTGCAGAGCGCAAGGGGAAAAGCCGACAATTCCGGTAGGCTGATGGGCAATGTATTTTTGCGCGGGGAAATCTGCGCGGCATATTGCGCCGCAGGCGGCAATAGACTGTGGTGAGAGGTGATGGAGCGTGGAGTTTGAAGCGGTGCTGGACGTGCTTCCGGCGCGCTACCGGGCGCTGGAGATTTGCGGCGCAGATGAAATCCGTCTGCGCGCCGGACAAGCGCCCGCGCTTTTGGTGCGTGGCCGGGAGCGGCGGCTGCCGGGGCTTGTGCGGCCGGAGGAGCTGACAGAAATTCTGCAGCGGGCGACCAAGCAGTCTGCTTACGCCTGCCGCGAGACAATGCGGCAGGGATTTGTCACCCTTCCGGGCGGGCACCGCATTGGCATCTGCGGAAGCGCGGTGGTGCAAAGCGGCGAGATGACGGGCTATCAGAGCGTCACATCGCTCTGCATCCGCCTGGCGCGCGATGTGCGCATTGCGCCGGAGCGGCTTTTGCCGCATCTTCATGACAGCTGCCTGATCATCGGCCCGCCCGGAGCCGGGAAGACGACGCTGCTGCGCGGCTGTATCCGCGCGCTGTCCGCATCGGGGCATAGGGTCTGCGTGGCCGATGCGCGCGGCGAGCTGTCCGCGTCCTCGTTTGGCAGCGCGCAGTTTGATCTTGGCCCGCAGACAGATATTCTCGTTGGCGCGGAAAAGAGCGAGGCGATGATGCTGCTTCTGCGGACGATGGGCCCGGAGTGGATCGCGGCCGACGAGATTACGGCCCGGCGCGATCTGGAAGCGATGGAGCAGATCAGCTACTGCGGGGTAAAACTGCTGGCAACGGCCCACGCCGCGGATGCGGACGAGCTTACCAGAAGGCCCCTGTACCGCGAGATGCTGAAGCTCGGGCTGTTCCGGCAGCTTCTTATCATAAAGACGGACAGAAGC
>CAKUCT010000243.1 GCA_934643765.1 uncultured Oscillospiraceae bacterium | reverse complement strand
CTGACCAAAAAAGGGGGAAAACAGAATGGACGCAGGAAGTAGTAGCGGCACATCAGCAGGCCGAAGTTGCTCCGGGCGCGAGCCGCCTTCATGCGCGCCGTTCGCCCTTTGCTGATTTGCCTGCGACGTGTCTTTGGAACCTGCATTCATAGCCGCCACGCACTGTCTGGGCGGCCCTTTTTCCGGTATGCTGTGTTGCTTTCCCTTGCAATCCGTCAGGATAGCTGCGGGAACGCGCCTTGCCTGCCAGAAAAAAATTCTCGCCCATCCGGCACGCACCGACTATGAAAACAGGTTCTTACTTCCTAAATTTATTTTTGTTAGGAGGAAAGACCTATGGCAGAACACAATTTCTCCGTGGAGAACACGCTGACGCTTCTGTTGGACGACAAGAAGTATCATTCTCTGCGGGATATCCTCAGCACCATGAACCCTGCCGACATCGCCGCCGTATTCGATGAGCTGCCCGAAGGAAAGCTCCCGCTTCTGTTCCGTCTGCTGCCGAAGGAGCTGGCGGCAGAAACATTTGTCGAAATGGATACGGACGCGCAGGCGCTGCTCATCCGCGGCTTTTCCGACAGCGAGCTCAAAGAAGTCATCGATGAGCTGTATGTCGACGACGCGGTTGACATCGTCGAAGAAATGCCGGCAAACGTGGTTCAAAGAATCCTGACCCAGGCAGACCCCGAGATGCGCAAGCAGATCAATGAGATCCTGCGCTACCCCGAGGACTCCGCGGGCTCGATCATGACCACCGAATACGTCTCCCTGCGGCCGAACATGACGGTCGGCGAAGCGATTCTCCGCATCCGCCGCACGGGCATCGACAAGGAGACGATCTACACCTGTTATGTGACCAAGGGTCACAAGCTCATTGGCCTCGTCTCGGTCAAGGACCTTCTTCTTTGTGAAGACGATAACGCGACCATCGAGTCCATTATGACCGACCACGTCATCACCGTCAATACGCTGGACGATCAGGAGCAGGTCGCGCAGATGTTTTCCAAGTATGACTTTCTGGCCCTCCCGGTGGTCGACACCGAAAACCGGCTGGTCGGTATCGTCACGTTCGACGACGCCATGGACGTCATGCAGGACGAGACCACGGAAGATATGGAAAAGATGGCCGCTATGCTGCCGTCCGAGCATCCGTACCTTCGGTCGAGTCCCTTTGAAATCTGGAAAAACCGTATTCCCTGGCTGATGCTGCTGATGATTTCGGCAACGCTGACAGGCCTCGTTATCACAAGCTTTGAAGATGCGCTGGGCGTACTGCCTTGCCTGACGGCGTTCATCCCGATGCTGATGGACACCGGCGGCAACTCCGGCTCGCAGGCCTGCGTTACCGTCATCCGCGGCATCAGCCTGGACGAGATCGAGTTCCGCGACCTTTTCAAGGTAATCTGGAAGGAAATCCGCGTGGCCGTGCTCTGTGGTGTCTGCCTGGCTGTCGCCTGCTTCGCGAAGGTCATGCTGGTCGATCACCTGCTTCTTAAATCCGAGTCTGTCAACGCTTGGGTTGCACTGGTTGTGAGTCTGTCGATGGCCGTCACGGTGTTTCTGGCTAAGCTCGTCGGCGGCACACTGCCGCTGTTTGCCAAAAAGCTTGGCTTTGACCCGGCGGTCATGGCATCTCCGATCATCACAACGATCGTGGACTTTCTGTCCCTTCTCGTCTACTTCACCTTCGCGACCACGATTCTTCATATCGGTTAACGCTTCCGCGCCGCAGTTTTTCTGCGGCGCATTTTTTAGGAAGGACACTTTGGTACGCTGCTGCGCGCCACAAATGAAGTCCCCGTTGTATTTTGCATTTCCCGCATTCTGTTTCCTGCTTCATTTTGCAAGTCATCTTTCACGTGCAGTCATATTTCTGTATTTTTTCGCATTTTGACGGAAGCTTTGCAAGCTATTATGAATTTTTTATTCAAATCTTCTTCACATTTTGACGTGTTCGCTCTTGCAAAATGCAAGAAGATATTGTATAGTATGCAGTGTTAAAGAAATACAGCGCGCCCCGGCGCGCCATGGGAGGAAACATTTATGAAAAAACTGATTGCTCTTTTGCTCGCAGTCCTTATGCTGCTGGCGCTGACCGCCTGCGGCAGCAAGACCGATGCAACCGCTCCGGCTGAAACCGGCAGCTCCGACGCCGCTTCTTCCAACTCCAGTTCCACCCCCGCCTCTTCCAACTCCAGTTCCACCCCCGCCTCTTCCAGCGCAAAGCTTCGCTTCGTGACCGGCGGCGAAAGCGGCACCTACTACGCTTTCGGCTCTGTCATCGCCCAGCACGCTACCAATAACGCCGGCGTCAATGTCGTCGGTCTGGTCGGCAACGGCTCTCAGGCGAACGTCATGGAGCTGCAGGACGGCAACGCCGAGCTCGCCTTCTGCCAGTCCGACGTTATGGCTTACGCCTACAACGGCACGAACCTGTTTGAAGAGACCGGCAAGATCGACTGCTTCTCCACCGTCGCCGCGCTCTACATGGAGCAGGT
>CAKUCT010000242.1 GCA_934643765.1 uncultured Oscillospiraceae bacterium | reverse complement strand
CGTCCAGTTCGCCCCGTGCCACAGGCCCGTCAGGCTCCACACGACCAGCAGATTGAAAATCTGCCGCGCCTTGCCGCGGCGGCTGCCGCCGAGCGGGATATAGACATAGTCCCGGAACCAGGTGGACAGGCTGATGTGCCACCGGCGCCAGAAGTCTGTGACGGAAACGGCGGTGTATGGGTGGTTGAAATTTTCCGGCAGATGGAACCCGAGCATCCGGCCCAGGCCGAGGGCCATGTCGGTATAGCCGGAGAAGTCAAAATAGATCTGCAGCGCGTAGCAGACGGCGCCCATCCAGGCATAGACCGGCGAGAGCGCCGCTGCGGGCAGGGAAAAGGCCTCCTTCGCGACCGCGCCCGCGGCCGCGGACAACAGAACCTTCTTCCCAAGACCGAGAACGAGCCGCGCAGCGCCGTCCGCCGCATCGTCCGGGCCCAGCACTCTTTCCTGCAGCTGCGCGGAAAAATCGCCGTACCGGCACAAGGGGCCCTGCAGTGCCTTCGGAAAAAAGAACACATAGAGCAGGAACTCATCCAGCTGCGTGCTGGCGGGGACAGTGCCGCGGAAGACATCGATCAGATAGCTGATGAGAAGAAACGTCAGAAACGACACGCCGGCTGGCGCGGGCAGAAGCTGCACAGACGGCAGACGGAGCATGCCGCGCAGAAAATTAGTGTATTTGAAATAGCAAAGAAGCCCTGCGGCAAAGACGATGCCCAGGGCCAGAAGCTGTTTTTTCTGCCGCGGCGCCGCGGCGCGCGCCAGCGCCTTCGCCAGAACAAACACGGCGAGCAACTCCAGAAGCGCGGCCAGAAGTCCCGCAATGCCGGACGCCGCGCAAAATAGAAGCGAGACGGTCAGCAGCAGCGCGTTCTGCGCGCGAAGATGCCGGCGCAGCAAGAACGCGCCCGCGAGGCAGAGCGGCAGCAGGCCAAAGAGAAATACAAAGCTTGTCAGCTGCATATCAGTGCTTTTTCTGCGTCTTCGGGCGCAGGGGGCGCTTGTTGCCGTGGTCGTCTACAATATAGGTGTTGTCCAACTGCGCGCGCAGATTCTGCCGGAAGGCAGCTAAGTACTCCTGCCGCAGGATATCGCGCTCACGGATTTCTTCTTCCGTCAGCCCTTCGGTTTTGGCCTTGTGGGCCAGCTCGTTGATTCGTTCCACACGGGATTTTTCCATGGGTAACACTCCTTATTTTCTATAAAAATCTTGTAATTTCAATGCTGATACGGCCCTTTTTCGTGTTGCCGCCGACGTGCTCCAGCCGGATTTTCCCAAGGCCGCGGATGGAGATGACGTCGCCTTCTGAAACGGGCTTGTCGCCCTTCTGGCAGGGGAGGTAATTGAGTTCTGCCTTCCCGGCCGCAATGTAGTCGGCCGCTTTGCCGCGCGAAATGGAAAAGCCGGAAGAGACAATGCCGTCGAGGCGAAGCGAGGACACCGTGTCGCGGACATTTTTAACGGACTGCTGCGGGATTTGCAGCGCGTCGATCGGAATTTCCTCCACATGCAGCTTCGTCCGCCCTGCGGAGGTCAGGTTCTGCAGCAGGTACGGCAGAATCTCCCGCAGGACCAGAAAATCACAGCTGCCGGTTCCAACGTAGATATCGCCCACGGTCTCGCGCTTGATGCCGCTTCCCATGAGGCTTCCAAGAAAGTCGCGGTGCGTCAGCTGGTCTTCTTCAAAATACGCCGCGCGCACGGCGGCGATGGGGCCGTCTTCGGATGAGAGCCAGCTCTCGTCCAGATAATCCGGCAGATAGCAGCAGATCTCACGCTCGGCCATTGCCGCGCCGCCAAAAAAGCAGTAGCTTTCGCCGCGCAGCAGCTCCTGCACGAGCATCTGCTCCCGCTTGGATAAAAAGCAGGAACTTGAGGGCGTATTGCGCTGCGCGCCGAGCGTGATGCGCTCATAGACCCGGGCCAGCAGAACCTCATCTTCCTTAGACTGCGCGAGCTTTGCAATCATTTCCCGCCGCTGCATATCATCACCTCTGTTTCGCGGCTATGCGCTGCCGCAATTTCAAGCCCAGTATAGCAGGCGGGCGGGGAAAAAGCAATCTTCCGGCCTGAATGCCGCTGATTTTTCGCTTGGCAAAGGCGGCGTTTTCGATTATACTGAAGCTCAGAATGGAGAGAAGCTGTATGAAAGTTTTGATTATCGGCGGCGGCGCGAGTGGGATGATGGCGGCGCTGCGCGCATCGCAGACGGCGGGCAACCGCGTGACGCTTCTGGAGCGGCAGAACCGCGTGGGAAAGAAGCTGCTCGCAACCGGAAACGGCCGCTGCAATCTGACGAACCGGAATATAGAAATTGAACGCTATCACGGCGCGCAGCCGGGGTTCGCGCGCTTTGCGCTGGAGCGGTTCGATGCGGAAAAGACGCTTGCGTTTTTTGCTTCGCTCGGCCTTCTGAGCGTGACGGAAGCGTCGGGGAAAGTCTATCCGCTGTCGGACCAGGCGTCGAGCGTGCTCGACGTGCTGCGCTTCGCGCTGGACGCGCGCGGCGTACAGGTCGTCTTCAGCTG
>CAKUCT010000241.1 GCA_934643765.1 uncultured Oscillospiraceae bacterium | reverse complement strand
ACATGGAACAGTGCGTCAATGAGCGCCTGATTGTCCGCGCCGGAGGAATGCGTATAGAACAGGCAGTTATAGAGATTGGTCCGCCGTCCGTCGAAGGCAGGGAAGAGGAGGCCGGTCTCCGGCATGCCGGCGGCCCAGCCGGCCGAGCGGTTGTGGAACGTCTTTTCCTCGGCGACATAGCTCAGAAGCTCCTTGCCGGGTTTCACGGGGCAGATCGCGCAGACAAAGTAGGAGAAGACCTCGCTCCCGTCCTCGAGCTTTGCGCCGTCCTTGGCCTTGAAGGGGACGTCATAGCGCTCGTGGGCCAGGAGGATCAGGTAGTGGTCCTCGGTCTGCAGGGCGCCGATGATGGTCTTGTAGAGCGTGTCGAGGGCCTGCTCGTCCTGCAGCGCGGAATCGCGCAGGCGCATGAGGAGGCGGTGTTCGTCGGAGTCCGCAACCTGACTGGTTTTGAAGCTGAGGTCAATGAGGTTCTTATCCTGCGTGCCGGAGAGGGTGCGCTTGAAAATGGCAAGGTAGTTTTCCTTATCCTCCTGGCTCATCAGCGCCATGGACTGCCGGAACGTGGAGAGAACCTCACCGCTGGATGAGACATAGCAGCCGCAGACGGCGGTGATGTTGGTGCGATCGGGGCGGAGTCTTCGCCGCAGTTCGCCGATTTCTTTGGACGTCATATCGATATCTTCCTTTGCTGTAAGAATGAATTGGTTTGGAAAATCCGGCGCGCGCCTGGGCAAAAGCAGCCGGTGCAAGAAAGTATAGCATAATTTTTCGCGGATTGCCACTGTTCGTGCGCGACCGCATCTGTTAAAATAGGCGCAGGGAACAAATCTCCCATGCGCTTCGTCCAACTCTCAAAACCCGAAAGGAGAACAAGATGGAATACAATCCGAATTCCTATTACCCCGGACAAAATCCGGAAGACGGCCAGCCGAAGCCCAGAAAGCCGCGCAGAGGAAAAGCGCTGAAGCTTCTGTGGCTGGTGCCGGTGGTGCTGCTTGTGGCGGCGCTGGCGCTGGATTCTTTTTATACGCTGAAGGAAGATCAGTATGCGGTGATTACCACGTTCGGAAAGCCGGCGATGGTGTCTGCGTCCGGCCTGCAGATGAAAATTCCGCTGGTGCAGAGGGTGCAGATGGTCTCCAAATCCGTGCAGGGCTTCCCGCTCGGCTATCGGCAGGGAAGCGACGAGTCGGTGGACGAGGAGTCGCTGATGATCACCTACGACTATAACTTCGTAAATGTCGACTTTTATGTGGAGTACCGCGTGACCGATCCGGTGAAGTATCTGTATCATTCCAGTGACCCGGTCGGTATTCTGAAGATGCTCTGCCAGAGTTATATCAGGGACACCATTGGACTTTACAACGTTGACAGCGTGATTACAACCGGCAAGAGCGAAATTCAGTCGGAGATCAAGCAGAAGGTCATGGACCGGCTTGAAAAAGAGGATCTTGGCATCCAGCTGACGAACCTTACCATTCAGGATGCCGAGCCGCCCACGCTCGAGGTGCAGCAGGCGTTCACCGCCGTGGAAACGGCCAAGCAGTCGGCGGACACCGCGGTCAACAACGCGAAAAAATACGCCAATGAGGTCACGCCCGCGGCAGCGGCGGATGCAGACCAGATCATCAAGCAGGCCGAAGCCTACCGCGAGAGCAAGATCAACGAGGCAGAAGGCCAGGCGGCGCGGTTCTCGGAGCTTTTCGGCGAATATCAGAATTATCCGCTGATTACCAAGCAGCGGCTGTTCTATGAGGCAATGGAGGAAATTCTGCCGGATATGAAGCTGTATATTGTAGATGCCAATACGGGCGTGCAGACGGCGCTGCCGCTGGAGTCGTTTGCAAACATCAACACCGCCGCGGCGGCTGCGGAAGGGGGCGCGTCGAATTGAAAAAGACCTTGAAAATTGTTATTCCCGTCGTTTTGGCGCTGGCGCTGCTGGTTATTCTGGCGGGAAGTCTGGTCGTGACGCAGGCGGATGAGTATACGATCATCCGGCAATTCGGCGCGGTGGTGCGGATCATCGATCAGCCGGGACTGAGCTTCAAAACGCCCTTTGTCCAGTCGACCAGTACGCTTCCGAAGACGGAAATGCTCTACGATCTGGCGGCAAGCGACGTCATTACGTCAGATAAAAAATCGATGGTGGCAGACAGCTTTGTGCTCTGGAAGATTACAGATCCCCTGACGTTTATCCAGACGCTCTCCGGAAGCGTTGCAAACGCGGAAAGCCGCATCAACGCGGTTGTGTACAACAGCCTCAAGACCGTCATCAGCTCCATGCGGCAGGAGGCCGTGATCTCGGGCCGAGATGGAGAACTGGCCGCGGCGATTATGGAAAACTTCCAGCAGAATTTCGGCAATTACGGCATTACGGTGCTTGCCATCGAGACCAAGCGCATCGACCTGCCGGATGAAAACAAGGCGGCGGTCTATGAGCGCATGATTTCTGAGCGTGGCAACATTGCCGCGTCCTATGCCGCAGAGGGCGACGCCCAGGCCAAGCAGATCCGCAGCGAGGCGGACAAGGC
>CAKUCT010000240.1 GCA_934643765.1 uncultured Oscillospiraceae bacterium | reverse complement strand
GATATGATCGACCGCCTGGCCGCGGCGGCAGCCGAGGGCAAGGAAAAGGGCGTCAAGGGCCTTCCCACCAAGCTCGGCATGGAGATGGCGGCAGAAATGATCGCGAAGATCCGCGATGAGCATCTGTGCGATGGCGTACATATCATGGCCATCGGCGCAGAGAAGAACGTCCCCGCGATTCTGGATATGGCCGGTATCGCAATCTGATTTTTTGCGCTATATGATCCTGCATTTATGAAAATTACCGTTCATAGGTTGCCTGGATTCGATACAACATATAGCAAAGGACGCGCTGCAGATGCAGCGCGTCCTTCTGTTTTGCGCGGACATTTATTGGGTTTTCAAACGCAATGTTTCAGCCTGGCGGATAAACAGAAAACCGCCGCTGACAAGCAGAATGGTTGCCGCCCAGGAAAGCGGGAACGCGTGATACAGCGTGGGGAGCGTTGGATTGGCCCGGAACACGGTACAAATCCAGATGATTCTGAACGCGCAGGTGCCAAGCATGGTGCTGGCGGCCGGATACAGCGCGTGCCCACTGCCGCGAAGGACACCTGCCGGGATTTCATACAGATTGCAGACCGGCTCAAAAAGAAGGATGCACATAATCCGCACGGCAGCGTATTCGACGACCGCCTGATCGGGGGTAAACAGGCCGGAGAAGAAATGCCGGAACCGTACAATCGTGAAGATGGGAACGCAGCTGCAGACGGTTGAAAGCAGGAGACAGAGCCACAGAATCTTTTTGCACCGCGCCGTCTGCCCGGCGGCGTGGTTCTGGCCGGTGAAGGTTGTCGCCGTTTGGCCGAAGGCGGTGATGACATAGTATGTAAAATACTCAAAGTTCATGGCGATGGTGCTTCCGGCAATGGCCGTCTCTCCGAAGCGGTTGACCGATGCCTGCACAAAAATATTGGCAAAGCAGAACACCGCGCCCTGCAGGGCAGAGGGGACGCCGATTTTCAGAATATCTGCCGCGTTCTGCAAAGAAAACCGCGGCCGCGGCGCAGGGGCCAGAGGTTTTTCGATGGATACGCGGCGCAGCACAATCAGCGCCGAGAGGGCGTTGGAAATGCCCGTAGCGATGGCCACGCCCGCGACGCCCATGTGAAACAGGGTGACAAACAGCACATTGAGCCCCACATTGGCGGCGCCGGAAAAGGCCAGCGCAAAGAAGGGGTAGCGACTGTTTCCGCGGGCGCGGAGAATGGCCGCGCCGAAATCATAAAGCAACAGGAACGGATAGCCGAGCATGTAAATTTGCAGGTACTGCGCGGCGTCCGGAAGAATCTTCTCCGGCGCCTGCAGCAAACGTAAAAGCGGCGCTGCGATGAACTGCCCCAGAACCATTACCGGCACGCCGAAGATACCGCAAAGAAGGATTGCTGTCCGGATGGCGGACGGAATGCCCTCTGTGCGGTTTTTGCCGGTCAGCCTGGCCAGAAGGATATTTGCGCCGATCGCAAGACCAGAGGACAGCGTGACGATCAGCGCGACGATTTCCGTATTGGTTCCGACGGCCGCGAGCGCGTCTTTATTTCCAAAATAACCGACAACCGCGGTGTCGACGGCATTGAACAGCTGCTGCAGCATGCTGCTCAGCGCGATGGGAAGCGTGAACAGCAGTAGTTTTTTTGCAAGCGGGCCGTGGAGCATGTCCACATCCGCAGATTTGTAATGCATAGCTTCAGACTCCTTCACAGATTCTTGCAATATGATACACCATGACATATAATGCAAAAAGCGAATGTTATCGATATAATATATCGAAGAATGGAATGAATACAGAATGGAACATCCGTTACTCAAATATCTGGCGTTTGTCAAAACCGTTGAAAAAGGCAGCTTCACAAAAGCGGCGGAAGAGCTGCACTATGCGCAGTCCTCGGTCAGCAAAATGATAGCCGATCTGGAACGCGAGTGGGGCATGACGCTGCTCGAACGAAGCAAGACAGGCGTTTGCCTGACCTCCGCGGGCGAGCAGATTCTGCCGTTTCTTCGCAAGACGCTGCGCGAATATGATGAGCTTGCGGCGCAGATTTCCCGGATGAACGGTCTGGAGACCGGCGTTGTGCGCATCGGAACCTTTTCCAGCGTGGCGATCAACTGGCTGCCGAATGTTTTCTCGAAGCTGCAGAAGGATTATCCCGGAATCGAATACGAGATGCTTCTGGGCGATTACGATGAGGTGGAGCGCTGGATTGATGAGGGCCGGGTGGACTGCGGCTTTCTGCGGCTGCCGACGGCGGGCGATTTTGACGCGGTGCCGTTAAAACAAGATGCGTATCAGGTCGTTCTGCCGGTCGGGCATCCGCTGGCGCAGAAGGAAGCGATTTCAGCCGATGATCTGAACGATCAGCCATTTTTGCTGCTGGAGCATGGGGGAAAAACCGAGGTATCCAATTTGCTCAGTGCGTATCATGCGCATCCGGATATCCGCTTTACCACGTGGGAGGATTTTGCCATTATGGCCATGGTGGAAAAAGGACTGGGAATCAGCATTCTGCCGGAGCTGATTTTAAGGCGCGTTCCGTACCGGATGGAAG
>CAKUCT010000239.1 GCA_934643765.1 uncultured Oscillospiraceae bacterium | reverse complement strand
ATCTGCTTTGCCTTCCTGCGCCGCATTGCCAAGGGGCAGAACCCCATGAAGGCAGACCGCGGCCATGTTCACCACCGGCTCATCGACATGGGCTTTTCGCAGAAGCAGGCCGTGGCAATCTCTTATATGCTCGCGGCCATTCTGGGTCTGGCGGCGGTGCTGCTGACAACCTCAGGAGAGCTCAAGGCCCTGATTCTGATCGGTGCGATCTTTGTCGTCGGCGCGATCGGCATGCGCGTGATCTTCAACGGTCAGGACGGCGGAAAAAAGGACGCTTCGCAGACGCAGGACGCGGAAGAACCGCGTGCGCTGGAACAGGACGCGCCGCAGAAGCCGGAGAGCGAAGCGTGCGAATCTTCTCAGGAGGAAGCAAGCCATGAATAAAATCAAAGTGATGTCCGTCTTCGGCACGCGGCCGGAGGCGATTAAGATGGCGCCGCTGGTCAAGGAACTGGCGCGCCGGGACGAAATTGAATCGCTCGTCTGCCTGACGGGCCAGCACCGCGAGATGCTGGACTCGGTTATGGAGATCTTTGATCTGAAGGCGGATTTTGACCTCAATATCATGGAGCAGCGGCAGACGCTCTCCACAATCACCACCAAGACCCTTCTTGGTATGGAGAAGGTCTTCGCGGAAAAGAAGCCCGATCTCATTCTGGTCCACGGCGACACGTCGACGACCTTTGCGGGCGCGCTTGCCGCGTTCTATCATCAGGTGAAGGTCGGCCATGTAGAAGCGGGCCTTCGCACATGGGACAAATACTCCCCCTTCCCGGAGGAGATGAACCGGACGCTGGTGGGCGATATCGCAGATCTGCATTTTTCGCCGACAAAGGCGAACGCGGAAAATCTGAGGCGCGAGGCCGTAATGGGCGATGTGTTCATCACCGGCAACACCGCCATTGACGCGATGCGCTATACGGTAAAGCCAGATTTCAAATTTGGCCTGCCGGAACTTGATACGCTGGATTTCGCGCACAAGCGCGTGATTGTCGTCACCTGCCACAGACGCGAAAACTACGGCCAGCCGATGCAGGACATCATGCACGCGATTCTGGACGTTGTGAACAGCCATCCGGATGTGGAGGTTGTCTACCCGGTGCATCTGAGCCCGGTTGTGCGTGAGTGCGCGTTTCCCATTCTGGGCGGCCACGCGCGCATTCACCTCATTGACCCGGTGAACGTCGAGCAGATGCACAATCTGATTTCGCGCTGCTATATGGTGATGACGGACTCCGGCGGACTGCAGGAGGAGGCCCCTGCGCTTGGAAAACCCGTGCTTGTCATGCGCCGGGAGACCGAGCGGCCCGAGGCCGTTGCCGCGGGCACGGCGAAGCTTGCGGGCGTGGACCGGGACGAAATTGTCCGCCTTGCATCCATGCTTTTGGACAGCCCCGAGGCTTACGCAAGCATGGCAAAGGCCGTCAACCCCTATGGCGACGGCCGGGCCAGCGAACGCATTGCGGACGCGATTTTGTGGCATTTTGGAAGAAAGCAGGAAAGACCCGCCGATTTCTGCGCGGAATAAGCATTGTTTGATGGGCGGAAGGAGGAACACGCCGTGGAACAGGAGCATAAGAATCTCAAGCCGCTTCTGATTGCGGCGGTTGCCGCCGTGACGGTTCTGGCGGTGCTGCTGGTGCTGTTTTTCAGCAGCCGCAAAACCAGCGCCGATCAGGCGATTGTCCTGCCGGAGCCGCCGGCTCAGGACGCGCAGCAGGAGCTGCCGCAGCCGGAGACCTCGTCCATTGCCGAGGTTTCCCGGGAAAATGTGCAGAGCATGCTGGAAAAAAGCGTGCACCGCCCGCTGAGCTATCATCAGAGCCTGCAGGTTGTGACCTACGCAGGACAGACCGAGCGAATCCAGAGCGTGGAGCTCTGGGTGCGCGGGGAACTTGCCAAGGTGCAGGTCACGGACGCGTTTGAAACGAAGACCATCCTGGCAAGCGCGGATACGGTCTACCTCTGGTATGACGACGACAGCGAGCCTGTTTCCATGGCGCGCGGCGCGGATGTGTCGATTGACGATCTGGCCGGCATTCCAACCTATGAGGCCATCTTGCAGGCGCAGACGAGTGAGATTGAAGAGACCGCGTTTGTCAATCTGCCGGAGCTGGAGGCGGACTGCATCTACGTCCGCCTGACAGACGGCAGCTGCCGGCAGGATTATTGGGTCAGTCTGGACAGCGGACTGTTATGTAAACAAAATGTGCTCTCCGGCACCGAGTTATTGTATCTCGCCGAGCAGACGGCGCTGGAGGTTTACCCGGAGGGGGATGTCGCGCTTGAGGGCGTGTTCTGCCTGCCGGACGGAACGGAGCCGTTTTCTACAGAAGCATAACGGCGGCGAACGTTAAAAGCAGCGTCAGACTGTCGTCCTCGTCGGTCTCCATCAGCAACCGGTCGACCGGGATGGCCTGCGCATAGGCGCGCCCGCGCTTCGACTCCAGCATGCGCGGGTTCACGCTGAAGAAACAGCCCATCCGCCGCGCACGCGTGAGCTGGTCGGACGTGCCGGAAAACCAATGGATGATACAGGCGTTGCCC
>CAKUCT010000238.1 GCA_934643765.1 uncultured Oscillospiraceae bacterium | reverse complement strand
ATCGTGGACGAGACGTCGATGGTCGATTTGCAGCTGATGACGGCGCTGCTCCGCGCGCTGAAGCCAAAGTGCCGCCTGATTCTGGTCGGCGACCCGGATCAGCTGCCGTCGGTCGGTGCGGGAAATGTCTTTTCCGATCTCATCCGCAGCGGCCGCATTGCAACGGTTCGTCTGACCGAGATTTTCCGGCAGGCGCAGCAGAGCCTGATCGTTATGAACGCACACGCGGTCAACCACGGCGAGCTGCCGGATTTATCGCGCAAGGACAAGGATTTCTTTTTCATGCGGCGCAGGAGCGCGGAGAGCCTTGTGCAGACGGTGCAGGAACTCTGCGCGACGAGGCTTCCTAAAAACATGGGCATTGCGCCGGGGGATATCCAGGTGCTCTCGCCGACGAGAAAGGGTGATACCGGCACGCGGGCGCTGAATTTGGCGCTGCAGGCGGTGCTCAATCCGGCCGAGCCGGGAAAACGGGAGAAAAAGGTTGGAGAATTTTCCTTCCGCGAGGGCGATCGGGTAATGCAAATCCGGAATAATTATGATATAATGTGGAAAAGATGCGACGGCCTTGGGGCCGGAACCGGCATCTTCAACGGCGATATTGGAAAAGTCCAGCGCATTGATTTTGAGGCGGAGCTTGTGACGATCGATTTTGACGACCGGAGGGCGGAGTACAGCTTTGACATGCTGTCGGAGCTGGAGCCGGCCTACGCGATGACGGTGCACAAAAGTCAGGGCAGCGAGTATCGCGCGGTGATTTTGTCCGCGTTCTCCGGCTCGGCGCTGTTGCTGACCAGAAGCGTGCTGTATACGGCCATTACGCGGGCAAGAGAGCTTTTTATCATTGTCGGCAATGAAGAGGTCATCGCCGCGATGACGCGCAACGACCGCCAGCAGCGCCGGTACAGCGGCCTCAAACTCCGGCTGGAGCAGGGAGAGCAAAGCTGATGGGCGCGCTTTCGTGGCTGCTGGATCTTTTGTATCCGCCGAAGTGCGTGATCTGCAGCAGGCTGCTTGCGCCGGAGCAGCGGGATATCTGCCCGGACTGCTTTGAGAGCCTTCCGAATTTTGAAGGCCCGGCGCCGGAAGTTCCGTTTGCCGACCGCGTTTGCGTCAGCTTTTTCTATGAGGCTTCACTCCGGGACTCCTTCCTGCGCTTTAAATTTTCCGGCCGCGATTTTTACGCGGCGCCTTATGGCCGCTGGATGGCAGGACGCGTGCGCGACGAACTGGGGACAGATTTTGATTTTATAAGCTGGGTTCCGGTCAGCCGCGGCAGGCGGAGAAAGCGGGGCTATGATCAGGCGGAGCTGCTGGCAGGCGTTCTTTCAGAGCAGCTTGCGCTTGCGAAGACATCTGCGCTGCAGAAGCATGCCGAGCGCGGCCCGCAGTCGCATCTGCACGATGCGGCCGAACGGAAGGCCAATGCCTCGGGGGCGTTTTCCCTGGCGCCAGGGGCGGATGTGTCCGGAAAGCGGATTTTATTGGTGGATGATATTGTGACGACCGGCGCGACACTATCCGAGTGCTGCCGGGTTTTGAAAAGAGCCGGTGCGGCGTATGTGGCATGCGCGTGCTTTGCCTCACCGCGCGGGCAATCAGATGAAAGGTGAAACTCCATGAAACTCTCAAGAGACATCGGTATCGATCTTGGTACTGCGAATATTCTGGTCTATGAAGAAGGGCGTGGCATCGTCCTGCGCGAGCCGTCGGTTGTGGCGGTGGACAAGAACACCGGCAAGGTGCTTCAGGTCGGCGCGGCGGCCAGAAACATGCTCGGCAGAACGCCCGGCAATATTGTCGCTGTGCGCCCGCTGCGCGACGGCGTTATTTCGGACTATGAGATGACGGAAAAGATGCTCGATCAGTTCTTAAAGAAGATCAGCAAGTTCTCGCTTATCAAGCCCCGCGTGATCGTCTGCGTCCCGTCCGGCGTGACGGAGGTAGAAGAGCGCGCGGTCATTCAGGCGACGATGGAAGCCGGCGCGCGCCGCGTCTACCTCATCGAAGAACCGTATGCGGCGGCGCTGGGCGCGAAGCTGGATATCACAGGCCCGGAGGGGCACATGGTGGTGGACATCGGCGGCGGCACGACGGATATTGCTGTCTTGTCGCTGGGCGGCATTGCGACGTCTTCTTCCATCAAAATTGCGGGTGATACGTTTGACGAGGCGGTTGTGGCCTTTATGCGCAAGCGCTACGGCATGATTATCGGCCTGAACACGGCCGAAGAGACGAAAATTACCATCGGCTGCGTCTATGACCGGCCGGAGGAGGTCAGCATGCTCGTCAAGGGCCGGGATCTTAAAACCGGTCTTCCGAAAGAGCAGATGGTCTCGTCCACAGAGCTGATGGAGGCGTTCAAGCGCCCGGCGCGTCAGATTGTCGATGAGGTGCTGGCGGTGCTGGAGATGAGTTCTCCGGAGCTGGTGGCGGATATTGCAAAAAACGGCATTGTTCTGACCGGCGGCGGCTGCCAGCTGTATGGCTTTGATTTCCTGATTTCCGAGCGGACAGAGATTCCGTGCACGATTGCAGACGACGCCGATTCCTGTGTGGCCCTTGGCTGCGGCAAGAGCCTGGAGTGGATCAACTCTATGC
>CAKUCT010000237.1 GCA_934643765.1 uncultured Oscillospiraceae bacterium | reverse complement strand
GGACCAGAACGTCAAAAACGCGTCGACCACCTTCCGCAACGGCATCTTGTATATTCCCCTGGTCTACTGCGCGGCCCACTTCGGGCTGAAGGTCAGCATGCTCAAAAGCGAAAGCGGCTACACCATCCTCCGCTTTACAACCGGCAGCGAGGTTTACGACGACACGCTGTTCGTGGAAAAGGCCGAAAGCCTTATCCAGTACCGCATCGACCAGATGAACTCCGGCGCCACTGCCGAGCAGCCGTCAACGCCCGGGCAGACGACGCCATCCCGCCCCGCCGATCAGCCGGGTCCGGATATCCCAGAGCAGGCGCCCGCAACCGTCTACCCTGCCTTCACCGGCGTCTCTTTTATGGAGCAGAACGCCGCGCTTCTGGCGCAGTATAATCTGCGCGGCACGTTCTTCCTGACAGCAGAAGAGATTGCGGCCGAGCCTGATCTTGTCCGCACGCTCTACGCAGCGGGACACACCATCGGCCTAACGGTCCCGGAGGACTGCGCCGACGTTCCGGCGGCGCTCTCCGCGGCAAACGACGCACTGGACGCTGTGCTGCATGTCAAGTCCTTGTTTGCGCTCCTGCCCGCCTGGCAGCAGGCAGGTGTCGATAGTTACCGCGTCCTGACGCGGCCGCAGGAGCCCGTTTCAGCCGAGTCTGCGGCGCAGCAATCAGGAACGTCCCAGCTGCTTGTGATATCAGAGGACGCTTCCGCCGCACTGGCTGCACTCCGCGCCGCCGGCTCCACAATCGCGCATCTGCGCGAAACTACAAGATTTTGAGTGGTAAAAAACAATTTGAATCCATTCGCCGCCCCCGGGTGGCGAATTCTGCGAGGCTTTGAAAACGCCCCGGTTCTGCAAGGCAGAACCGGGGCGTTTTGTTTGATTTATAGATTGCCGGGTTTTCTCGGGATGAACGCGCCGCAGGGTGAAATCTTCACCTCGCCGTGATCGACCGCGAGCCTGCCTCTCAAGTACACCTGCGCAATTGAGCCGCGCGTCTGCACGCCCTCATAGGGGGTGTACTTTGCCGCGGAGAGGAGGTTCTCCGCCTGAATCGTCGTGTCGGCCTGCGGGTCATAGACCACAATGTCCGCGTCGCTGCCCTCCAGAATTGCGCCCTTTCTCGGATACGCGCCATAGAGCTTCGCGGGGTTCGTGCTGAGCACCTCGGCCATCTTCTCCTGCGTGATTTTCCCCGCAGCCACACCATAGGTATACATCAGCACGCCGCGTGTCTCCACGCCGGGAAGGCCGCCCGGGATCTTGGTAAAGTCGTCTTTCCCCGCTTCCTTCTGCTCAAGCGTAAAGCTGCAGTGGTCGGTCGAAACGGTCTGAATCGCGCCGTTGTCCAGTCCCTTCCACAAAAGCGCCTGATCCTCCTTTGTACGTAGCGGGGGCGCGCAGACGTAGCCCGCCGCCTTGCGGAAGTCCTTTTCATAGTAGCCGGACTCGTCCAGCGTCAGATAGTGCGGGCAGGTCTCCACATAGACCTTCTGCCCCCTGGCCCTGGCCGCCATAACCTCAGCCAGCGACTCTTTTGTGCTCAGATGGACAATGACCACCGGTGTATCCGCCACCTCGCAGATGCGCAGCAGATGCGCCACAGCCTCGGCCTCCACCGGGTTCGGCCGGCACTCCGGGTGTGAGCCCGGTGCCATTTTCCCTTCCGCCTTATGCTGCTCAATGAGCGCGTCAATCACGCCCGCGTTTTCGCAGTGGACGCCCGCGATGCCGCCGTATTTTTTGATTTCCTCAAACGCATAGAACAGGTCTTTATCCCCGATCATCATCGCGGGATAGGTCATATACATCTTGAAAGACGAGATGCCCTGCTCAAACATCTTTGGAATCTCGGCCTTGATTGACTCGTTCCAGTCGTCAATCGTCATATGGAAGCTGTAGTCGCAGCTCGACCGGCCGTCGGCCTTCTTGTGCCAGAGATCAAGACCATACTGCAGGCTCTCTCCCTTGTTCTGGCAGGCAAAGTCGATGACCATCGTCGTGCCGCCGCGAATGGCGCTTTTTGTGCCGGTGTCAAAGTTATCCGCCGTCGTCGTGTTGCAGACATCCAGATCAAAATGCGTATGCGCATCGATAAACCCCGGGAAAAGCAGCTTTCCCGTTACATCCACGACCTGCGCCTCCGGGCAGTCAATCCCCGCGGCAATTTTCTCAATCGTTTCCCCGTCGATCAGCACATCCGCACGCTGTGAGCAGTTGGCATTGACGACCGTACCGCCTTTGAGCAAGACTTTCATCCTGAAACCATCCTTTCTGTTTCCGTGGCCGCCGCGCCTTCCGCATCATGCGGAGCGCCGCTTCGGCCCATGGTCTTTTTTGTATTTTATCACAAATGCCTGCGCTTTGGCAGCCCCTGAATCCACAAAAACGGCCCCCGCTTTTTTATCAATTTGCCAGTGGCGGTTCTGTGCGCCGCTCCTTCCGCAATCTTTTGAAATTTTTCAAAGAAAACACTTGCATTTTCCCTTCAGATCTGATAGAATAACTCTCGCCGATGGGGGTATAGCTCAGCTGGGAGAGCGCATGACTGGCAGTCATGAGGTCAGCGGTTCGATCCCGCTTATCTCCACCAGAAAAGTCCTGAAATCTC
>CAKUCT010000236.1 GCA_934643765.1 uncultured Oscillospiraceae bacterium | reverse complement strand
GCAAGGACTATGAGTACAGCTACAACGACGGCGATCTGTACTACTTCATGGATCTTGAGACCTATGACATGGTCCCCATCAGCAAGGACACACTCGACAGCTCCTTCCGCTTCATCAAGGAAAACACCCCCTGCAAGCTTCTGAGCTACAAGGGCAACGTCTTTGGCATTGAGACGCCGAACTTTGTTGAGCTCGTCGTCACCAAGGCTGACCCCGGCGTCAAGGGCGACACCGCCACCAACGTCACCAAGCCCGCGACCGTCGAAACCGGCGCGGAGATCAAGGTTCCGCTGTTCATCAACGAGGGAGACAAGATCCAGATCGACACCCGCACGGGCGAGTATCTGGGCCGCGCAAAGGGCTGAGCATAGCCTGAAAGGAGTAGACTATGACGCTTTCCGAAAAATCCGCTTATCTCAAGGGCCTGATGGATGGCCTGAAGCTTGACACCGAGAAGGACGAGGGCAAGATGATCGCTGCGATTGTCGATATGCTCTCCGACGTTGCTGAGACGGTCGCCGATCTGGAAGACGTGGTGGACACCATCTCCGACGAGCTTGACTGCATCGAAGAGGATCTCGATAACATCGACGATTACCTGCTCGACGACGAAGACGAGGATGAGGACGATTACGAAGACTACGACGACGAAGAGGATGACGAGGAAGACGAAGAGTACGACTTCGGCGACGACGAGGTGTTTTACGAAGTAAAGTGCCCGACCTGCGGCGAGGAGATCACCATCAGCGAAGAGACGCTTGATGAGGGCTCCACCGTCTGCCCGAACTGCGGCGAAGAGCTGGAGTTCGACATGGACGAGTCGGAAGATCAGCCGGAAGAATAATCTGAATATCAAAAAGCATTGTAAAAATCCCGGAGCTATTGGCTCCGGGATTTTTTGCGAAAAGCGCTCGTCAACGGCGGGATTTTATGATATAGTGATAGCTGACAAAATGAGCCTTTGGAGGGAAAATATGTTGGAGCCTGTGTTTGAGGCGTTTGACGCGATTCTGGTGCTGGACACGGAGACGACCGGGATCAGCTGCAAAAATGACGAGATCATTGAGCTGGCCGTTTTGAAAGCCGCGCCGGTGCAAGGCGAGCTTGTCGAGCTGGAGACAATGGACGAGTTTATCCTTCTGTCTGAGGGAAGACACCTCCCACCCAAGATTGTGGAGCTGACAGGCATTACAGAGCAGATGCTTCAGGACGACGGCATTGAAAAGCGGAACGCGGCGGAAAAATTCTCCCGTATGTTCGGCGAAAAAACACTGATTGTGGCCTATAACGCGCAGTTTGATCTGTGCTTTTTGTATTATTTTCTGGCGCAGTTCGGCATGGCGGGCGTGCTCAAGGGCGCGCAGATGCTGGACGCAATGACAGTTTACAAAGACAGAAGACCCTTCCCGCATAAGCTCTGCAATGCCGTGGATGCTTACCAACTCAAGACGCAGAACACCCACCGCGCCATTGACGACGCGCGGGCGACGCTGGAGCTTCTGTGCGCAATGGAAGCTGAGGAGGCGGACCTTGAGCGGTACGTGAATCTGTTTGGATACAATCCGAAGTTCGGCGTGCCGAAACCCGCAATTCATTCCATTACATACCGGCCCCAGGGCTATAACCGCACGGGAAAGCTCTATGAAGAGGAACTCGCGTTTTTGTAAGAAAGGAGCGCGCGATGAACAGCACGATTTATTTTGCCATCTCTCTGGCGGCGGCCGCTGTATGTCTGGCGCTCGACATTCTGGGTGTTGCCAGGTGCCGCAAAAAGGGCGAAGAGATTGGCAACCGCCTGATGCTCGAGTGTATTCTGCACACGATGCTGCTGATTGTTCTTATCGTGCTGGTTGTGGATTATTAACGTCGTAGATGTGCGATATTACGCGTAAAGCCCCTACATATGAAAACCCGGACGTTCACAGCGAGCGTCCGGGAATTTTTTTAGCTGTTTTTCAGAATCGGCAGCAGGTCAAGGAGATCTTCAATGACATAATCGCACCGGCTGTCGGCGTTTTCTTTCTTGCCGTAGAAGCAGGTGGCGATGCCGGCGTTTCTTCCGCCCTGCATGTCGGAAGACAGGCTGTCTCCGACCATGAGCGCGGTTACGCGCCGTTCCGGGCCGATGCGCGCAAAGACCTGGTCATAAAAATCCTTTTCCGGCTTCTTGGTGCCAAGCTGCTCGGAGATGAACACGTAGTCAAAATACTGCGCCATGCCGGAAAGTTCAATCCGGCGCTCCTGCGCGTAGGTGTCGCCGTTGGTTACGATGACGACAAGATATTTTCCGTGCAGCGCCTGCAGAAGCTCCAGACAGTGCGGCATGAAATTGCGCCCCTCGCCAAGCTCATAGAGATAGCGCGCGTTGAGCGCGGCGGGATCGGCCTGGATGCCGGCGAAGGCAAAATACCGCCGGAAGCGCTCGACGTAGATCACGTCCTTTTCAATTTCGCCCAGCTCAAAGCTGCACCACATCTGGTTATTGAAAACCTCATAATGCTGCATGTCCTGTTCGGTGAATGCGATGCCGATTTCGCCGAAGGCTTTGACCAGGGCTTCATAGGAGCTCTTGCGGAAGTCGAAGAGGGTGTCGTCGATGTCAAGAAGAATGGTGT
>CAKUCT010000235.1 GCA_934643765.1 uncultured Oscillospiraceae bacterium | reverse complement strand
CATGCCGCTGATCGGCTATGTGCTCGGCGGCAGCTTTTATGAGGCCATCAAGGCCATCGACCACTGGCTCTCGTTTGGGCTTCTGGCCCTGATCGGCATCAATATGATCCGCGAGTCGATGGGAAAGATTGAAAAGCTGGACGCATCGTTCTCGCCGAAGGCCATGTTCCCGCTGGCTATTGCGGACAGCATCGACGCGCTGGCGGTGGGCATCACGTTTGCCTTCCGGCAGGTGGCGATTATTCCGTCGGCGTTGGTCATCGGTGCGACAACGTTTACGTTCTCCGCGGCCGGCGTGTGGATCGGAAACCGCTTCGGCGCGAAATACAAGTCCAAGGCCGAGCTTGTGGGCGGCATTGTCCTCATTGGCATCGGCACTGTAATTTTGTTCCAGGATCTTGGCGTTTTATAGAGCGAGCAAAAAAAGACCTGTATCCGGGGTTCCGGATACAGGTCTATATTTTTTCGGGTAATCAGCCGCACATGATTTCTTTCAGGTGGCTCAGCCGCTCCAGCGCGGCGTTGAGCGTCTCATCGCGCTTGGCAAAGTGCAGTCTCACGATATGGTTGACATCCTCCCGGAAGAACGAGCTGCCGGGCACACACGCCACGCCGACCTTCTGCGCCATTTCCACGCAGAAATCCACGTCGGACTGGCCCTTTTTCATATAGGGGCCGATATCGGCTAGGACGAAATAGGTGCCTTCAGGGTCGGTGAACGGGATGCCGAGCTCCTTCATGCCGCCGGTGAAGAGCGCTTTCATATGCGCGTAATGGTCGCCGAACTCCTGATAGTAGCTGTCGGGCATGTCAAGGCCGACAACCGCGGCCTCCATCAGAGGCGAGGCCGCGCCGACGGTGTTGAAGTCGTGGTACTGCTTGATACGGTCCATGATGGGCTTGGGCGCGATGGCGTAGCCGAGACGCCAACCGGTGACGGAGTAGGTCTTGGAAAGGCTCGAGCAGCTGACCGTGCGTTCCCACATGCCTGGAAGCGAGTTCATATAGATGTGTTTGCGGCCGTCGAAGACGATGTGCTCATAGACCTCGTCCATGATGGCATAGACGTCATATTTGATGCACAGCTCGGAGATAAGCTTGAGTTCGTCATAGGTAAAGACCTTGCCGCTGGGATTGGAGGGGTTGCAGATAAGAATGGCCTTCGGGTGCTGCCGGAAGGCGTCCTCCAGAACCTCGGGGTCAAAGCCGAACGCGGGCGGGACGAGCGGAACGAAAACAGGCTCGCAGTCGGCCATGATGACCTGCGCGCGGTAATTTTCAAAATACGGCGAGAAGATGACAATTTTATCGCCGGGATTGGTCAGCGCAAACAGCGTGTCGACCATGGCCTCGGTCGAACCTATGGTGACGACGACCTCTGTCTCCGGGTCAAGCGTCCGGCCCATGAACCGGCCGCACTTGCGGCACAGCGCCTGGCGGAAGTTTGGCGCGCCCATGGTGATAGGGTACTGGTGGGGGCCGATCTGGCTGATTTCCTCCAGACGGTCGGTCATGGCCTTTGGCGGGTCAAAATCCGGGAAGCCCTGGGCCAGGTTGATGGCGCCGCATTCCAGACTCACGCGCGTCATCCGGCGGATGACAGAGTCGGTAAAGTGGCGGTTTCTTCTGCTCATTTCCTGCATGCTGCATACCTTCTTTGGAATTGGAATGGTGTTATGCGTACTTTAGCACTTTTTGTTGCTAAAGTCAAGAGCGGCGTCATGGAATAAGCTCCCTTGAGAAAAAACGCAGCCCGCAGCGTTTGCTGCGGGCATCTGTAAAGCTTCTTTCGGAAACAAGTTCAGAACAGCGCGGATTTAATCTTGCTGATGGAAATGCGGCCGTTCAGGACGGCGTTCACATCCGTGCCTTCGGTTGTCTCGGCCACGGCCAGAAGCTCCATGCAGGATTTGAGCAGCATTGTGCCGTCCGGCGCCAAGGACCGGCGATAGCGGTTCTGTACGACGTATTTTCGCTCCGGTACGGTTCCGCGCGCAATGCCGCCGAAGGCGCTCAGCGGGCAGCCGGGGAAGTTGACGTTCCAGAACTCGCCCGGCGCAAGCGGAGAGGAAAGTAGCTCTTCAATCACGGGGACGAGATACGTGTCTGTTACGTCGTATGTGCCGTCGTGCTGGCAGGAGAAGGCGAGCGCCGGGATGCCGTTCATCACGGCTTCCTGCGCGGCGCCGACGGTGCCGGAATAGGCAAGATCGAAGCCGGTATTATAACCGAAGTTGATACCAGAGAAGACATAGTCCGGCTTAAAATCCAGCAGCACATCCAGCGCCACCTTCACGCAGTCGGCGGGGGTGCTGCCGATGCAGAACGCCGCCTCAACAGGCGCGGGAAAATCAGAGATTTCCGTCACAGGGAAAGCTTCCGTGATATTGAGCCGCTGGGACATGCCGCTGCACTGCTGGCTCGGCGCGGCGACATAGACCTTGCCGAACTGCGCCGCCGCCCGGGCGAGTCTGCCAATGCCCTCGGCGCGGATGCCGTCGTCATTTACAACAAGAATTTTCAAAGAATGGTTCAACTGCGTCACGCTCCTTTTATTTGCGTCAGCTGACAAGGACACACACGGTTTTTCACGGGACAAAAAAGCGTCTGGCGTCGTTATCCTCGTCGATGG
>CAKUCT010000234.1 GCA_934643765.1 uncultured Oscillospiraceae bacterium | reverse complement strand
ACCTATGATCTTTCGATTCGGATGACCACACACGACTTTTCCATGCTTGAGCGCTATGTGGACCGCGTGGTGCTCCTACGGGAAAAGATTCTCTGCAAGGGAACGCCGCTGGAGGTTCTGAACTCGGACGCGTTCGCGCAGGCATTTCACTTGGGAGGCGGCGCACAATGAGTCTTTGGTACGCGCTGTGCGACGCGTCGCACCTGGAATTTCTGCATATGACATTTATGAAAAACGCGCTGCTTGCCATCGTCATCATGGCGCCGCTGTTTGGCTTGCTGTCAACCATGATTGTCACGGGCCGGATGAGCTTTTTCTCAGACGCGCTCGGCCACTCGGGCTTTACCGGCATTGCCATTGGCGTTCTGTGCGGCGCGTTGCAGCCCATCGGATGGGCTGTGGGACTGGCCGTCTTATTCGCGCTGCTGTTCTCCTATGTCCGCAGCCGCTCGCGGCAGTCGGCCGATACCATTATCGGCGTGTTTTCCTCCACCGCTGTTGCGCTCGGCATCTTCATCGCGACCCTCGGCGGCAGCAGCTTTACAAAGTTCAACAAATACCTGATCGGCGACATTCTTTCCGTCACCCCCGGCGAGATCGGCCTTCTGGCGTTGGTGCTGCTGGGTGTGCTGGTTTTATGGGCGCTTGCCTCCAACCGGCTGTTTCTGACCGCGGTGCATCCCCAGCTTGCCTCCTCGCGCGGCATTCCAACCGAGAAAACACAGACGCTTTTTACCATCTGCATCGCCGTCGTCGTAACGCTCGCGATGAGTTGGGTCGGCCTGATGGTCATCAACTCGCTGCTTGTCCTGCCCGCCGCCGCTTCGAGAAACATTGCGCGCAACCTGCGGCAGTATCATCTTCTGTCCGTGCTCGGCGCGCTGGTCTGCTCGATACTCGGCCTCGTGACGGCGTATTACCTTGGCTGCTCGGCGGGGGCAACAATCGCGCTTTACTTAGCGCTCTACTTTACCGTTACCTTCTGCTTCCGCGGCAAGCGGCAGTAACATTGCTCGTATCCAACCACAAAAAATGAGCGGCAGATTTTTCTGCCGCTCATTTTTATGCTTGTATTGGCTTAGCCGAAGACCGCCAGCAGGAAGCCAGCTGCGATTGCCGAGCCGATAACGCCGGCCACATTCGGGCCCATAGCGTGCATCAGCAGGAAGTTCGCGGGGTTGGCCTTCTGGCCGACCATCTGCGAAACACGCGCCGCCATCGGGACAGCGGAAACGCCGGCCGAACCGATGAGGGGGTTGACCTTCTTGCCGGAGAGCTTGCACATGATGTTGCCGCCAATGAGGCCGCCGACCGTGGAGATGCCGAAAGCAACCAGGCCGAGGAGGATGATCTTGATGGTCTCGAGCTTCAGGAAGTTCGAAGCGACCATGGTCGCACCGACGGAAGTCGAGAGCATGATGGTGACAATGTTCATCAGGGCGTTCTGCACGGTGTCGGACAGACGGTCTGTCACGCCGCACTCACGGAAGAGGTTGCCGAGCATCAGGCAGCCGATCAGCGGCGCCGTGGACGGCAGGAGCAGGATAACAAAGATGGAGACAATGATCGGGAAGAGAATCTTCTCGCTCTTGGAGACCACACGAGCCTGCACCATCTTGATCTTGCGGTCTTCCTCGCTGGTGAGGAGCTTCATAATGGGCGGCTGAATCAGAGGAATCAGAGCCATGTAAGAATACGCAGCGATTGCGATTGCACCGAGCAGTTCCGGAGCCAGTTTGTTGGTCAGGAAGATTGCCGTCGGGCCGTCGGCGCCGCCGATGATGCCGATCGAGGCGGCCTGCGGGCCGGTGAAGCCGAGCAGGATAGCGCCGAAGAAGGCGACGAAAACACCGAGCTGTGCAGCTGCGCCAAGCAGCAGGCTCTTCGGGTCAGCGATCAGCGGGCCAAAGTCGGTCATTGCGCCGACGCCCATGAAGATCAGCGACGGATACAGACCGGCCTTAACGCCGATGTAGAAGATATCAAGCAGGCCGGCATTGGAAAGAATGTGGCCGTAGCTGTGATAATATTCGCTGCTGGAGTCCAGGAACTGGGACCAGAGCTCCGGATGATACAGCGCGTTGGTGGCGTTGAGCTCATCGGACAGGCCCGGGAAGTAGCTGACATTGGCAAGCAGGCAGCCGAACGCGATGCCGATAAGCAGCAGCGGCTCGAAGCCCTTGACAATGCCGAGATACAGCAGCACGCACGCGATGACGACCATCACGACGTTCTGCCAACCGCCGTTTGCGAAGAAGCCGGCAAAACCGGATTCCACTGCAAGTTTCGACAGTGTATCAAGAACATTAAAACCCATGTTCGTTCCTCCTTACGCCAGAACGACCAGAGGAGCGCCGGTTTCCACGACAGCACCCTTGCTCGTCACAACCTGAGCGACTGTGCCATCACGCGGGGCAAGGATTTCGTTTTCCATCTTCATGGCTTCCAGGATGACCAGAATGTCGCCGGACTTGACGGCCTGGCCCTGGGAAACGTTGACGCTCAGGATGTTGCCGGGCATCGGGGATGCGACGACTTCACCGGCTGCAACCGCTGCGGGAGCGGGCGCTGCGGCGGGAGCCGGAGCGGCAGCAGGTGCCGGAGCAGCTACGGGTGCGGGTGCTGCGGCGGGAGCAGGAGCATAGGC
>CAKUCT010000233.1 GCA_934643765.1 uncultured Oscillospiraceae bacterium | reverse complement strand
ACCATAATCGCGCCCAGGTATTCCGATTTCAGCTTCTGCGCCACGACGATTGCCGTCGGGCCGTCTGCCGCGCCGATGATCGCAATCGACGCCGCGTCGTTGAGATCAAAGAACATCCCCGCCAGACACAGCGTGAAGAAAATGCCGAACTGCGCCGCCGCGCCGAAAATCATCAGCTTCGGATTGGTCAGCAGCGGACCGAAGTCGATCATCGCGCCGATGCCGATGAACAAAACCAGCGGAAACAGTTCGTTTGCGATGCCCGCGTCATACAGAACGCTCAGCGCGCCGCGCTCAAGCTGGCCCGAAATAAGCTGATCCACCGCCCCGGACATCGGCAGGTTCACCAGAATCGCGCCGAAGCCCATCGGCAGAAGCAGACTCGGCTCCATGTCCTTCGCGATGGCCAGATAGATCAGCAGCGCCCCGATGGCCCACATGACAAGCTGCTGCCAGGTCAGGTTGCCAAGATTCGCGTACAGAATTTCCATACATATTCCTCCCGTTTTGATGGTGGATTGTGTGCACAAACAGAAAAAACTCTGATTGCCATGCTAATGCACAGCAATCAGAGTTTTGCCATTTCATCCAGCAGCGGGCCCCGTGGGCCGTTCTGACGCCATCTGTCGCGATTGCTCGCCGGCTACTTCCTCTCATGCACTTTCTGCTTTGAGTATACCGGAAGAACCGGCGCTTTGCAAGATGGCCCGCAGCGTCTTAACGCCGTCTTAACAGCGCTTTATTCGTACCGCAGCGCCTCGATGGGGTCCATCTTCGCGGCCTTATTCGCCGGATAATACCCGAAGAACACACCGACCGCCAGCGAAAAGCCGAACGCCAGCGTGATGGCCCCGATGCTCGGCAGCACCGCGTTGTGCAGCAGGCCGCTTCCGACATAGCCCATCGCCGTGCCGAGCAGAATGCCGATCGCGCCGCCCATCAGGCAGATAATCACGCTTTCCACCACAAACTGCAGCCGGATGTCGCCGTTTGTCGCGCCGAGCGCCTTTCTTGTGCCAATTTCCCGCGTGCGCTCGGTGACGGAGACAAGCATGATGTTCATCACGCCGATGCCGCCGACCAGCAGCGAGATGGCCGCGATGACGGCAATCGCAATCGACAGCGTGTCCATCATCGAGTTGACAGACGAGATCATGCTGTCCATGCTGATGGCCGAAACCGTGTAATTTTCGTTCGTGCGGTAATACCGGCCGAGATAGTTCTTGATCTCCGCGGCAAGCTCGGTGCTGCTCGAGCCCGACTCCGCCTGCACGGTGATATTGGAATAGCCCCGCTCAGCGCTGGAGAGCTGCTTGGCTGTGGACACAGGGATATACATGGCCGTGGACATATCCTTATCCGAAGCCGTGGAAAAATAGAATGCCGACTGCTCATAGCGGTAGACACCTACAATGCGGAAGGTATAGCTGCCGCTTGCCATCTGCACCACAACCTCCTGCCCGAGCGCGCGCTCCTGATCGCCGTCAAAGAGATTGTTTACAAATTTGTCGCTCACCACGCAGACCATGCGCCGGCCGTCGTCATCCTTCTGCTGCAGAAAGCGTCCTGTGGAGAGCTTCACGTCGTTGATTGTAAAATAGCCCTCGTTCACGCCCGTTGTGCTGACGTTCGCATAAAGCCGGCCGTCTTTGGCCTTGCCGCTTCCCATGGACTCGGACAGGCCGACGGCTGTCATACGCCCGGCAAAGTGTGCCTGCATGTCCTCGATCATCTCCGGCGTAATCAGATCAGACGCCTCCGGCTGCTTCATGGACATCATGCTCATCATGTCGCTGGTGTCCACCTCGCGCGTCCGCTCCTGCAGCGTTACAACAATCGACGACGCACCGAGATCGCTCATCGTGCCGTTGATATAGCTCGACAATCCGTCGCCGACGGTCAGGATGCCGATGACCGCGGCAATGCCGATGATGATGCCGAGCATGGTCAGAACCGCGCGCATTTTATTGGCCTTCAGGCCCTCAAGCGCGAGGCGGATCGACTCACCTAGTCCCATCTTCTCTCGCGCCCCTTTCCTCGCCTGTAAACAAAATGCCGTCGCGCATCGTAAGAACCCGGCTCGTCTCCGCCGCCAGCTCCTGGTTGTGCGTAATCAGGACGATGGTCTTGCCCTGCTCGCGATTGAGCCGGTGAAATAAATCCATGACCATCCGTCCCGTCTTACTGTCCAGCGCGCCCGTCGGCTCGTCGGCCAGAATAATTGCCGGGTCGTTTGCCATCGCGCGCGCGATGGCCACGCGCTGCTTCTGGCCGCCGGAAAGTTCATTCGGCTGATGGCCCATGCGGTCGGCCATGCCGACCATGTCCAAGAGCTCTTTTGCCCGCTGCGTGCGCTTTTTCTGCGGCAGTCCTGCGTACATCATCGGAAGCTCCACATTGCGCAGCGCATTTGTGCGCGAAATCAGATTGAAGTTCTGGAACACAAAGCCGATCTTCCGGTTCCGGATCTGCGAGAGCTCGTCATCCTCCGCGGCCTGCACATTCGTCCCGTCGAGCCAGTACTCCCCGACCGTCGGCCTATCCAAAACGCCGATCATGTTCATCAGCGTCGACTTGCCGGAGCCGGACGCGCCGACAATCGACACGAACTCCCCCTCCGCGACGTCCAGATCAATCCCATGCAGAATTTCCAGCTCGTTCGGCTGCCCGATA
>CAKUCT010000232.1 GCA_934643765.1 uncultured Oscillospiraceae bacterium | reverse complement strand
GCGTGTTTCTGTGCACGAAGAGCTTTCTGGACGTCTCGGAGACGTTGAGGTTATTTTCAAAGAACTTGTTGATCGTGAACAGCGTCTCCTGATCGAGCGTGTCAATCGAGTTCTTCTTGAAGACCTCAGACAGGAAGATTTCGCACAGCGTGGTCGGCAACTGATAGATCAGACGGCCGATGCCGAGGTTTTCATAGTTGATGATGGTCTTTTCGGTGTCAAATACCTTGCCGACCTCAATGGCAACCTGTGCCTCTTTGAAAGAGTCCGCAAGCTCGCGAAGATGGCTTGCCACGGTGCCGATGCCGATGACGGTTTTGATGAAGAGCTCGGAGTGCAGGGTCTGCTCCATGGTCTGGGCAATTTTGATGAGCTCCTCTTTTTCCGTGTTCGGCTGGATCTGCTTGACCACGGCGATATCCGTCTCATTGATGGATAGCACAAAGTCCTGCTGACGGTCGGTAAACATGCCGGAAATCACGTCCACGGACGCAACATCCGCCCGACCAACCTGCCGGATGAGGAACACCGCGCGCGGCACATCGGTTACGAAGTGCAGCTCCTTGGCGCGGATATAGACATCGCCCGGCAGAATATTGTCGGTGATGATGTTCTTGACAAACGTTCCCTTGTCGTGCTTTTCCTCATAATAGGTCTTCGCACCGTTGAGCGCAACGTAGGCCATGACGCACAGGCTCTTTGCCACCTCGTCATCACCCTCGGTGAAGACCGCATAGTCAAAATACGCGCTCCAGCTGACCAGAGGCTTGAAGGTTTTCTTATCAACAACGACGATGGAATCCGGCGCGCTGTTGAGCCGGATAACAGCCTCAGGCCATTTTTCGCCGATCAGGGAAGTATCGCTGCAGGATATGACGTTGCTGTCGGCATCGATGACACCGATCATACGATCCGTAGCTTCTTTCATCTGTACGATGACGCTCTGAAAAATGCGACTGGACATGGTGGGCCCCTCCTCAAATATTAGCGCCGGGTGACGCTACCTTTTACACAAACAACCATTGACATAATACTACGTTTTTAGCATTTACGCAAGAGGCAGTTGACATTTTATTTCAAAAACCTCTGGTGTTTTTGTACCATTTTCATAGTTTTCCGTCATTTGCCCCAAAGGCATGGCTATTTCTTACGCAATTAGCGAGCAGCTTTTCTTCGTCAAAATCACAACAGCTTGTAATGCGTTTCTCCGTTTTCCCAATATCCAGTTCCAGAATGCAGCCTGGGGCCACCGTGCCCAGCAAAACGCCGCCCTCGGCAATCCGCTTGAGATATGTCAACGGAAGCCCCCTCGCGGCCATCATCCGGCGCACCTGATGGAACTTTCCCTCCTGCACGCGCACAAGGCTCCGCCCCGGGCCGAGCGGCCGCAGCTGCGCCGGAAGGCACGACAGCCCGCCGGTAAGCTCCAGTCCCGCCGCGAAGGCCAGCACATCGTCCTGCGACGCCTCGCCGGGATGCTCGCAGTAGTAGCTTTTCCAGACGCCGTGCCGCGGGCTGATGATGCGGTGGGCAAGATTTCCGTCGTTTGTCAGAAGCAAAAGCCCCTCCGTGTCCTTGTCGAGCCGTCCGACCGGCATCACACCGAAGCGCCGGTAGAGATCCGGAATGAGCTCCATGACTGTCTTCTGCCGCGGATCATCGGCCGCGGTAAGATAGCCCGCGGGCTTATTGAGCAGAATCAGGACCGGTCTGCGCAGCGCGACCGCGCTGCCATCCAGCGTGACGCAGACCGCCGTCTCGTCAAACTTCATGCTCTCGTCGCGCACGCACGCGCCGTCTACCGTCACGCGCCCGGCGCGGATGGCCGCGCGCAGCTCTTTTCTGGAGCCCGCGCCGGCTTCTGATAAGAGTTTATCCAGTCTCTGCATGACAATCTCCTTTTTGCGCGGCATAAATCCGCGCCGCCTTCATATGTTGTACTAGCCTGATCTGACAAGCCACAGTATCAAATAGGAGGAAACCCGTATGGTAATTATGACCGCCAAAGTCTCCAAACGAAAGCTGCTGACCGTCCTCGGTCTGCTGGTTCTGGCCGCAATCGTCCTGTTTACCTGCCTGCACCGCGCGGACGCGCCCGCGCAGACCGCCGAATCCGCACCGGACGGCAGCGCCGGAACCAACGAAGCGCGCGTCTCGTTCCTGCAAAGTTTCGGTTGGGAAGTGCTCAAAGAGCCCGTCCAGACCCAGCAGGTGCGCGTGCCGGAAGACCCTTCCGAAGTATTTCTCCGCTACAATGACCTGCAGCGCTCCCAGGGCTATGACTTAAGCAATTACGGCGGAAAAACGCTCACGCGCTATGTCTACCAGCTTACAAACTATCCGTCCTCCGACGGACTTTACTTCGCAACGCTTCTGGTGTATGATGGCACTGTCGTCGGCGGTGACGTCGCGTCGAACCGCCAGGACGGCGTGATGCACGGCTTTGCCATGCCGAAGGACGCACAGACCATTTCGCCCGCAGAGCCGGACATTTCCCTTGGAACAGACACCGCTTTATCTTAGCAGAAAAATTCCCTCTTTACAACTCGCCATATCGGAAGTATAATACGATTAAACAAAAATAACATATCTTCAGGGCAGGGTGCAATTCCCGACCGGCGGTAAAGTCCGCGAGCGCAAGCTGAACCGGTGTGATTCCGGTACCGACAGTATAGTCTGGATG
>CAKUCT010000231.1 GCA_934643765.1 uncultured Oscillospiraceae bacterium | reverse complement strand
GTCTGACGCATTCGATGGCCCGAGCCATCATGCCCTGGAAGACATCGCTGTCATGCGCAGCCTGCCGAATTTTGAGGTTTTCGTTCCCTGCGACGCGGCCCAGACCGAATGGCTGGTCAAGTACGCCATCGAGACCCCGAAGCCCATCTATCTGCGTCTTTCCCGTGACGCGTTCCCCGATCTGTACACCAGCGAGACGAAGTTCGAAGCCGGTAAGGGCAACGTTGTCCGTGAAGGTACCGATGCTACCGTGATCGCCTGCGGCCTGATGGTCGGCAACGCCCTGGAGGCTGCCGAAGAGCTGGCCAAGGAAGGCATCAATGTCCGTGTTGTTGATATGTTCTGCATCAAGCCGATTGATGAAGAGCTGGTTGTTCGCTGCGCGAAGGAAACCGGCGCCATCGTCAGCGCGGAAGAGCACAATATCATTGGCGGCCTGGGCGGCGCAGTTGCCGAGGTTCTGACCAAGAACGATTGCAAGGTCCCGCAGGGCTTTGTCGGTGTCAATGACTGCCACGGCGAGTGCGGCCCGTACAAGAAGCTGCAGGAGAAGTATGGTCTGGACGCCAAGGCGATTGCCGCCAAGGTCCGTGAGACCATTGCAAAGAAATAATTAAAATTACTGGAGAATCTGTCATGCAAGTAAGAGCAGACGCACAGAAAATCTGGCAGCAGGCAATCAGCGCCGTACAGCCCGAAGCGGCTGTGCGCCGCGCCCTGCAGAACGCCGCTTTTTCCGGCCGTGTACATCTTGTCGCGATCGGCAAGGCAGCCTGGCCCATGGCAAGCGCCGCCTATGAGACCCTCGGCAGCAAGATTGCAGATGGCATTGTGATTACAAAGTACCATCACAGCCGCGGCCCGATTGGAAACCTTCAGATCTTTGAGGCCGGGCATCCGGTGCCCGATGAGAACTCCTATGCCGCGACGCGCGCGGCGGTGGAACTGGTCAAACCCCTCGGCGAAGGCGACGAAGTGCTCTTCCTCGTCTCCGGCGGCGGCTCGGCGCTGTTTGAAAGCCCGCTGATCAGCGAAGATGAGATGGCAGACGTCACCAATCAGCTGCTGGCGTGCGGCGCGGACATCGTGGAGATGAACACCATCCGCAAGCGTTTGTCCTGTGTCAAGGGCGGCAAGTTCGCCGAACTGGCAAGCCCGGCAAAGGTGTTTGCGATTGTTCTGTCCGACATTCTGGGCGACCCTCTGGACATGATTGCCTCGGGTCCTGCCTATCCGGACAGCTCAACCTGCGAAGACGCCATGCAGATTGTCAAGAAATACGGTCTGAAGTTCTCGGAAAAGGCGATGGAGTACCTCGCACAGGAAACGCCGAAGGCGCTTTCCAATGTTGAGACACACATCACCGGCTCCGTCCGCGAGCTTTGCGCCGCAGCGCAGAAGGAAGCGGAAGCGCTTGGCTATACCTGCCAGCTTCTGACCGACTGCCTGTGCTGCCAGGCACGGGAAGCAGGCAGCTTCCTTGCCAGCATCGCAAAGACCCACGCCGGTACGGAAAAATCGCTTGCCTTCCTGGCTGGCGGCGAGACCGTTGTCCGTCTTACGGGCAAGGGCCTTGGCGGCCGGAATCAGGAGCTGGCTCTGGCCGCGGCGCCCGGCATCGCCGGACTGCGCGACACGGCGGTTTTCTCGTTCGGCTCGGACGGCACCGACGGCCCGACCGATGCGGCCGGCGGCTATGTGGATCAGGACACGGAGGCAAAACTCCGCGCGCTGAATATCCGCACAGAAGCTGTCCTGCAGGACAATGACTCGTACCATGCGCTGGAGAAAATCGACGGCCTGATTGTGACCGGCCCCACGGGCACAAATGTCAACGATCTGGCGATGGTTCTCATCCGCCGCTGAGTCTTTCTGAATCCATAACCAAAGCGCCCGAAGGAGTTCCTTCGGGTGCTTTTCTATTATGCTATGCTGGACAATGCGGAGGCTTTATGCTAAGCTGGGAAAAAGGGGGCGTGACAATGGAAAAAATTCTTTGGGTCAGGAGCTATCAGAGCATCAAGGGGCCGAAGGACGGCCTGGACGATGTGAACCGGGCTCTGCAGGAGGGCTGGAGAGTCAAGCTGCTGTCTGCCTGCCCTGCGGGCGACAGCGAGGACGCGGGCCAGGCGTATATTGTCCTGGAAAAAGACGAAATATAAAAACTGCGTGATACCGTTTGGTATCGCGCAGCCGTATGTCAAGACCTCGTAGCGTTTTGCGTCTACATAGCATAAAAAACGAGCGATACCGTTCGGTATCGCTCGTTTTTATGAAACTTAAAGCGCCTTCTTTGCGGTCTCCACGAGAACCTTGAATGCCTCGGGATCGCTGATGGCCAGCTCGGACAGAGCCTTGCGGTTCATCTCGATGCCGGACTTCTTCAGACCGTTCATAAAGCGGGAATAGTTGATGCCGTAGGGAGCAACAGCAGCGGAAATACGGGAAATCCACAGCTGACGGAACTCTCTCTTCTTCAGCTTACGGCCAACGTAAGCATAGACACCGGACTTTGCAACGGCCTGCTTGGCCATCTTAAAGTGACGGGACTTGGAACCCCAATAGGACTTTGCGAGCTTCAGGGTCTTATTTCTTCTTTTGCGCGTCATCATTGCGCCTTTAACTCTTGCCATTTCTGTATCCTCCTATGTGTCGTCAATCCTTACCGATTATTTGTAAGGAATCATCTTCTTCACGATATCTTCCACGGTCACGTCGGCGTAGCCGTTCTTGCGCAGGTTGCGGGTACGCTTGGTGGTCTTCTTGGTGAGGATATGGCTCTTGAA
>CAKUCT010000230.1 GCA_934643765.1 uncultured Oscillospiraceae bacterium | reverse complement strand
CAAAAGGACTGTCCGCGCATACTCAGCCCTCTTTCCGGCTCTTGGACGCGGGGTAAGCCTTTTTCTCGTCTGTAAGCCCCAAAAGATAATCGGTGCTGGTGTGGTAAAAGTCTGCCAACTTGATTAAAACGTCTGTCGGAATATCGCGCTTGCCCATCTCATAGTGGGAATAGCAGACCTGTGGACACTGCAAATACTCGGCAAGGTCTTTTTGAAACAGGTCGCCGTCTTCGCGCAAATCCCGGATGCGTCTATACATTTTCCCGCGCTCCTTTATGGAAGTTTCGTATAAAACCAATATATGACTTGTTTTATCCCTTTTCCAACCTCTTATGGACCGTCGTCCGGCTGAGCTTGCACACGCTTGCAAATTCGCTGATGTTCAGCTGCCTCAGGGCTCCTCTGGAAACAGCGGGTAGTCCTGCACAAAGGAAATGAATGCCTCCACGCTTTTAGATGTGTATTTCCCCTTCCGCCAGATGAGGCCAACCTTTTGCTCAATGAGCGGTTCAATGGGCACGCCCACAATATCCGGATGATTCTGCAGCAGCGAAGCATAAAAAAAGCTGACGCAGGTATGATTGTGGATCATATTTTTCATGGTATAAATCTGGCTGGTGTAGATGACGACATTCGGCACAATTCCGAGCCGGTCAAAGCGGCTGCGGATGGCATTATTCTGCACCGAATCCGTGTTATACATGACCAGCGGCACAGAGGCCAGCTCTTCCAGCGTCACAGATTTGCGCTTCGCCAGCGGATGCGCCGGCTCCACGGCAATCACAAAATGGTCCCGCCCGATACACTGGGAGTGAAATTTTTCCGGATCATTGAGGCTGAGATTCACCAGCGCCACATCCAATTCCTCTTCCTGCACCAGAGCCGCCGCTCTGGTCGAGCCGTATTCATAAAACGTCAGGCGGATGCCCGGGTACTTCTCCGTAAAATCCCGCAGGAGCCCCGGAAAAAAGGACGTTCCCCACAGCGGCGGAATGCCGACCCGGACCGGCTGGCGCGTGCCGCCAAGATCGTGAAGCTGCAGTTTTGCCGCTTCCACATCACGCAGCAGCTGCTCCGCCCGGATATAAAAACGTTCTCCATCCGGACTGAGCGTAAGCTTATTGCGCGTGTGCGAGAATAACGTGACGGTAAATTCCTTCTCCAGCTCACGGATTGCGCCGGAAATGGCGGGCTGCGTTACAAACAATTTCTTTGCCGCTTTGGTGATGCTGCCGCATTCCACCGCTGTGCAAAAATACTCCAGCTGATTGAAATTCATCGTTTATCCCCTCATTTCGGGCAGGATATTTTATATTTTAACATATTGCACAAAAAATGCAACGTGATTATGACAACATAAAGAAAACTGATATGCCCATATTTTACGGTGATTTTACATTTTCCGCACATTTTGTTATACTTGAGCCCGAAAGCAGACAGATACCGGCCGGTTCATGCTGCAAAACACAAGAAGCATCTTGAAGGAGGAACCCCTCATGAGCCCCAGCACCATAACGCTGATCTTCCTGGCTTTTGCCGTCGTCAGCTTTGTCCTGGAAAAAATCCCCCTCGGCCTGACCGCTACCATTGTGGCCATCGGTCTGAACCTCACCGGCGTTCTGTCCACGTCCGACACCTTTGCAGGATATGTCAACAGCAACGTAATTCTCTGCGTGGGCATGTTTGTTGTCGGCCAGGCCCTGTTTGAAACCGGCATGGCCAATAAGATCGGCTCCGTCGTCACCCGTTTTGCCAAATCCGAGCGGATGCTCATTGTGGCAATTATGGTGATCGTGGGCATCATGTCGGGCTTTTTGTCCAACACCGGCACCGCCGCGGTGCTGATTCCCGTTGCCTGCGGCATTGCCGACGAGTCCGGCTACTCCCGCTCCCGGCTGCTGATGCCTCTGGTCTTTGCCGCCGCTCTGGGCGGAAACCTGTCCATCATCGGCGCGCCCGGCAACCTGATGGGCGTCAACGCCCTGCAGGAAATGGGCATTGCAACGAGCTTTTTTATGTACGCGCCCGTCGGCGTTCCCATGCTGCTGGCTGGCATTGCCTTTTTTGCCCTCTTCGGCTACAAGCTGCTGCCTGACGGCATCCACGGCGGCGAGGCCCCCGAGGCGCCCGCGGATTACTCCCAGGTGCCCAAGTGGAAGCAGACCGTTTCCCTGCTGGTGCTGGTGGTTGTAATTCTCGCCATGATCTTTGAAGATACAATCGGCATCAAGATTCAGGTCTCCGCCTGCATCGGCGCCATTGTTCTGGTGCTGACCGGCGTCATCTCCGAAAAGGACGCCCTGAAGTCCATTGATCTGAAGGTGGTGCTTCTGTTCGGCGGCTCTCTGGCCCTGGCCAAGGCGCTGGAAACCACCGGCGCGGGCAACCTGATTGCGGATGTGATCGTGGGCGCGCTGGGCCAGACGCCGAACCCCATCGTGCTGCTGATTGTAATCTTTGTCGTCGGCTGCGTACTGACAAACTTCATGTCCAACACGGCCACCACCGCTCTGATGGTGCCCATTGCCACGTCCCTTGCCCAGAACCTGGGCGCTGACCCCCGCTCGATGATCATCGCCACCGTCATCGCATGTTCCTGCGCGTATGCAACGCCCATCGGCATGCCCGCGAACACCATGGTTGTGGGCCTCGGCGGCTACAAATTCCGCGATTACGTAAAAGCCGGACTGCCGCTGATTGCGGTGTCCTTCGTCATCTGCGTTGTCCTGCTTCCCCTGCTGTTCCCATTCTACGGTTAAAATGCAACATATGGAGGTTATCATATGAACAAGGAAGAAAATGTGAAGAAGCTCACCGATATGG
>CAKUCT010000229.1 GCA_934643765.1 uncultured Oscillospiraceae bacterium | reverse complement strand
GAGGAGTAGTTATCAACCAATCGCCGACAGAGAATGTTAGCGGTTGGTTTTTTATGGGGATCGTCCGACGCGTACACCAGATCCAGGCACGCCTGGTCAACAGCGACCGGGTCCAGCGAGACCAGAATACCGATGTCCTTCATGCACGGATCTTCCGCCACCGCGCAGCAATCACAGTCGACCGACATGTTCTTCATCACGTTGACGAAGACCATATTGCCCTTGAAATAGTTCACGACAGAGGACGCCGCGTCCGCCATGGCATCGAGGAACTTGTTCTGCTCCGTCGACCACATCTCGTCGGGCTTGCCCGCGCCGTGGATATACGCCTTGCCGTAGGACGAGGCGCAACCGATGGACAGCTGCTTCAGCGCGCCGCCGAAGCCGCCCATCGGGTGGCCCTTGAAGTGCGACAGAACCAGCATGGAGTCATAGTTTGCCATGTCCTTGCCCACGAAGTTCTTCTGAATCTGTTTGCCGTTCGGAACCGCGAGCTCCAGATCGGGGCCCTCGGCGTCCAGCAGGTCAACCGGGAAGCTTTCCGTCCAGCCGTGCTTCTGCATGGTCTTGCGGTGCTTTTCGGTGGTGTTGCGCTCGCCAGGATAGGCGGTGTTGCACTCGACAACCGTGCCGTTCACGCTGTCGACCATCGGCTTCCAAAAATCCGGACGCAGGAAGTTCTGGTTTCCCTGCTCGCCGGAGTGCACCTTCACCGCAACCTTACCGGGCAGCGTCTTGCCCGCCGCGCGATAGAGCTCTACGACTTTTTCCGGTGTAATTTCTCTGGAAAAATAAACAATCGGTTTCATAACGATCTTCCTTTCCATATGATTTTCGAGCTTTCGTTCGTTTTACGTTTCCATTATCCGCGTTTGCTCCCGCCTTGTCCAATGCCTGTGCGCTATTGTCCGGCATGTTCTGCGGGCATTTCTGCGCCGCGGTATCATTATCATATCAGATACGTCTTGCTCCTGTCAAGAAATGCCCCGCGCGAAGTTTGTCACATCGCGCGGGGCCGTGTACTTATAACAGCAGCAGCCTCTCCTGCAGCAGCGAGAACGAAACGGTATCTCCCGTCTTCGGCGCGCCATCCAGAGCATAGATCGCACGCAGCGCCGGCGCGTCCTCCATCGCCCCGTCCGGCAGCAAAAGCGCCACCGTATGATCCACATCGCGGATCACCTTCTGCACGCGGAACGAAAGCGCCGCCCCCTCCATATCCATAGCGCTGGACGGAATGCAGAGCGTGCCCTCCTGCTCAAGCGCAAAGGCGCCGCGCAGATGCAGCTTCCATTCCGGAAGATACAGCCCGCCTGGCTCTGCCTGCGCGCGGACAAAGTTCCGGTGTCCGACAAGCTTTACCTCGCTGAGCGTCCGCGGCCTTGCAATCAGATCGCCAAGCGCGCGCACCTCGCCGCTTGCGCCGTTTTCCATGACGCAGACTCTGCCGCAGTTGCGGCAGCACTCGCCAAGATCGTGCGAAACCCATACGATGGGGCCGTCGAAACCCGAGAGCAGCGCACCGAGCTCCGCCTCCAGATTCCATTTGAGAAAGCCGTCCAGTGCGGAGAACGGCTCGTCGAGCAAGATGGCCTTCGGGCTGCCAGGATTCTTGCCAGCGCCACGCGCTGCTGCTGGCCGCCGGAGAGTTGCGACGGAAGCTTCCGCTCCAGCCCCTCCAGCCGGAACCTGCGCACCAGATCCTCCAGCTGACGCTTCTTTTCCTCGCGCGTCATCTGCTTTGGCAGCGCGCAGCGGATATTCTGCTCCGCGCTCATATTGGGAAACAGCGCGTATTGCTGGAAGAGGTAGCCCACCTTTCGCTTCTGCAGCGGAAGATTGATGTGCTTTTCTCTGTCAAAGAGCGTCTGCCCGTCGAGAATAATGCTTCCCCGGTCGGGCCGCTCGATACCGGCAATGCACTTGAGCGTCATGCTCTTGCCGCAGCCGGACGCGCCGAGCAGCGCAAAGGTCTCCATCTGGACCGTAAAATTCGCGCGCAGATGGAAGTTACCGAGCCGCTTTTCAATATCCACAGTCAGCTCCATCACGCCGCCCCCTTCCGTCTGCCGTTTTTCCGCTCAAGCATATTGACCGCCAGCAGCACCGCCGCGGAAATCGCCATATTCACCATGACCCACTTGAAGGCCAGCGCGTCATTGTCCGTGCGCCACATCTGATAGACCGTCGTGGAAATGGTCGCGGTCTTGCCGGGCGTATAGCCCGCGATCATGCTCGTTGCGCCGTACTCGCCGAGCGCGCGCGCGAAGGCCAGAACGGTTCCCGCCAGAATGCCCTGCCGGCAGTACGGCATGCGGATGCGCCAGAAAATATAGGTATTGGAAAGGCCGAGCGTCTTGCCGGAATAGGCGAGTGTCTCATCGAAAGCCTCAAACGCGCCGCGCACTGTCCGGTACATGAGCGGAAAAATCACAACGATCGTCGCAAAAATCGCAGACCACCAGGTCATCACCATCTTGACGCCGAACGTCTCCAGCACCCACGCGCCAATGAGTCGCTTCGGCCCCAGCACGCGCAGCAGAAGATAGCCCACAACCGTCGGCGGCAGCACCAGCGGCAGCGTCAGGATCACGTCCAGCACACCCTTGATGAGCCGCGGCAGCTTGGCAATATAATACGCGGCAAAAATGCCGACAAAGAAAATCACAAACGTGGAAATCGCCGCAATGCGCAGCGAGTTCCATAACGGGTACCAATCCATAGCACTCTCCTACAAAACAGGATATGGGAAAGCGCCCGATTGAATCGTCGGGCGCTTTCCCGTAATTTTTAAAAGTCTTATTCGCTGAGGGCCGTGAAGCCGACACCTTCAAAGATAA
>CAKUCT010000228.1 GCA_934643765.1 uncultured Oscillospiraceae bacterium | reverse complement strand
CATCCATAAGGATGGCGTCCAAGGTGCCGGGCGGGTTCTGCTCAAAAAGCTCAACAGCTTCCTTGCCGTTGGCAACTGCTGTTACAACAGCTCCGGCGTCACGCAAAAGCGTCTGAGCGATTTCGGCATTGAGCTCGTTATCCTCCGCAAGTATGAGCCGGGCGCCGCTTATGGAATACTGCTCCGGGGCGGCTTCCATGGCCGGATCGGCCTCAGGCTGCTCGGCAATATCGAATGGAATGGTTATTATAAATGTTGAGCCAACCCCTTCCTCACTGCTGACGGATATGCTGCCGTTCATCTGCTCAACGAGGCTTTTAACTATAGTCATGCCGAGACCTATTCCGTGATAGATACTGCGCGCGTCGGATTTCTCCTGCGCGAAGGGGTCAAATATGTGGCTGAGAAATTCATCTGTCATTCCAATCCCGGTATCAGTTATGATCCAGCGGCAGGTAACGCTGTTTTCGCTTCTGCTCAAATATTTGAAAAGTGTGCTTATAGAACCGCCAAGATGGTTGTACTTGATGCAGTTGCTGTAAATATTCAGGAAAATCTGGCGCAGATGAAGCGGACTCCCGTAGACCCAAAGATCGGAAACAGGGTCTGAAAGCTTATCTTGCTCCATAGTTATGCCGGCTTCTGCAGCTCTGTGGCTTACGATCGACACTATTTCCATTGAAAGGCGGTTCATGTTAATCGGCTCGTGGGCAAGAGTTACCTTGCCGCTTTCAAGCTTGCTCATCTGCAGCACGTCGTTGATAAGAGATAAGAGATGATCCGCCGATATGCGCATTTTCTCGCGGTTCAGCTTTATAAGCTCAATATCGTCGGGATGAGCCGCTTCAATCTCCAAAAGGCCGATTATACCGTTCAGAGGCGTTCGGATATCGTGGCTCATGCGAGAAAGAAAGCTGGTTTTAGCCGCGTTGGCTCTGTCAGCCTCCTCAATCGCAAGGCTGAGCTTCTCGTTCTTATCCTGAAGCTGAGCCGTGTATTCCTTCTGTGCTCGCTGCGTGTAGCGCCGGCGAACAGCGGCGATAGTCACGAGAATAACAATATACACGATAAATGCAGAGAGCAGTATTCGCGGAGTGTTTACAAAAACGCGTCGATCAGGCAAAAAGCTGTAAACATAAAAATCGCGCCCTTGCTCCATCAGACCGAAGTACTGAGAAAATGAGTCTTCGGACTGTCTTGTGTGCAGGAGGCGATCATTACCGGAAGAGGCCTTGAGCCTGCGAAGAATGGGGATGTCATCGGTGCAGGAGCCAATCAGCGATTCGTCGTTGCTGGAAACTATCACATCCCCGCTGCTTACAACGATGGTTGCGTCATTTTTTGTGTTATAGCCCGAGAGCAGAGAATTCACGGAAAGGTTGAAGGAGTTTTTATATTCTGCAGATGTGTGAAAATATACCACGACGATCCCGGGACAGTCCTGACGTGCTGTTGCGGCAAGGTCGATCTCGCTTTTATCGGAACATTGCAGCCGCACGGCATAGCGCATTTTGGGATTGCTGAAGGTGTTAAGCAGGGCTGGAGAAGCAAGCGTATCGTAAACCTCATCTGTCATTGCGCCATTTTCGGCATATTGCGCGACGATATTGCCGCTTTCGTCAAGCAGGATGATGCTGGAAACATAGCTGTTTCGCGCAAAGCGTTCGAGCGTGTCATCGCCATAAAGCCCGCCTTCATCCGCAAGCATGTGAGCTACCTGCTTGCTGCTTTCAATAACCCGTATGAGACTTTTTGTTTCCGTTGCCAAACCTATGCGCACATAACGGTTGCACTGCATTTTTATATAATTGGTGGTAGTTGCCAGCGTATCCCGAGTGGCAGACATGTCGTATTGTATTGATATAAAGGTAACTGCGGCCATGATTATTATTCCGAGCAAAAATTGCGCAATGATGTGCCTCTTGACAGTGGGACGCAAATGCTGCTCATTCCGCATGGCTGTACACCTCCATGTATTTATGTGGATCATCGAGATATTTGCCGATAATCTGCTCTAACGTACCGTCGGCGCGCATTTCGTCGAAGACGCTTGAGAGCTTTGCCGCCAAATCACGGTCATCGAAGCGCGAAAAAGCAACGCCCAGGCCTACTGAGAGAAGAGGCTCATCCAGGATGCGGTATTTAAGATCATAATCGTGCATGCACTGCAAAATTGACGATTCGTGTGCGGCGATGGCGTCTGCATAGCCCTTGCTCAGATACGGATATATAAGCTCACGGTTATAAAGCGAAAAAACCTCATCCACCTCAGGAATGCGCGGGTCGGAGCCGGAAAGAAAAATTTCCTCCGGCTTGGTGGTGGACTGCACAGCCACCCGCTTACCGGCAAGGTCTGAAAGCGAGTAAATGTCGCTGTCATTTCGAACCGCGACGACCTGGCGGCTGTACATATACGGCTCTGTCCACTGATACTGATCCTCGCGGCCGTCAATGGAAAAGCTGCCCCAGATGCAGTCTATTTCGCCGCTTTCAACAAGGTTTTTCTTTTCCTCCCAGGCAATTGTGACAAAAACGGCGCGGTAGCCAATGCGGCGAAAGGCCTCGGTGGCAAGGTCTACATCTATTCCCACAGGCTTGCCGTCGGCGTCCTCGAAGTTAAATGGAGGGTAATTGTCGCTGCCGACAATTATCTCGGGCAGCCTCTCAACCTTTGCCGGTTTGGCTGCGGCACTGCTTCCGCAGCCGGGGAAGATCATGAAAAGTGCAGCCGCTGCACACAAAAGCGCAAGCAGCCGCGCAGAGCGCGGCAACGTATAAAATATTCTGTCCCTCATAGCTTAGCTCCCGGTATGAATGGAATGGAAGAAAATGGCGTATGGCTCCGTTGAATGCATTAGAGTACGCC
>CAKUCT010000227.1 GCA_934643765.1 uncultured Oscillospiraceae bacterium | reverse complement strand
GAAAGACACCCCTGATGGGTTTCTTTCACACTATCTTCCTTTCCGTAATCATTCGGCATAAGGTTTTTCGGCAAAGTAAGCGCCCCGGAGATTCTCCGGGGCGCTTACTTTTTTGCGCAATGCAGGATAAAACCGACTCTGACTGCCCGGCCCGCGTTCCCTGGCAATCCAAACCGCCGGTTCTCTTTCGGCCCGTAAAGCTGTCACATTCTCTTCCGGCTGGCCGGGCCGGATTGGATGCAGCAATCATCTGCACAGCACCGCTCAGACCGCCTGCCCGTTCTTCAGCTGCAGCTGAAGCTTGTCTGCAATCAGCGCAATGAATTCAGAGTTCGTCGGCTTGCCCTTGGTGTTGGACACCGTGTAGCCAAAGAAGCGCTGCAGCGTCTCCAGATCGCCCCGGTCCCAGGCAACCTCGATGGCATGGCGGATGGCGCGTTCTACGCGCGAGGGCGTAGTAGAAAACGTCTTTGCAACTTGCGGATACAGAACCTTCGTAATTGCGTTAATGACATCCATATCCTCCACGGCAATCATAATCGCTTCACGCAGATACTGATAACCTTTGATATGTGCCGGAACGCCGATTTCATGGATGATCGATGTGACCATCGCCTCCACATTGACCTCCGAACGCACGGCGCTTTTCGCGTTCTTGTCCGCCTGCATCATCTCGCCCAGACGTTCAGCAACTGCCGAAAATTCACAGGGCTTGCTCATAAAGTACCGCACGCCAAGGCTGTCTGCCATTTGCGCGACGTATTCTGTCATAAATCCGGTCAGGACCAACGCTGCCGGCGGCTGCGGCAGCGTGCGGGCGCGTTTGAGAACGGAGATTCCATCGAGCTTCGGCAGCATCAGATCCAGAATCAGCACATCAGGCGCCTTCGTATGCAGCAGCTCCACCGCCTGCGCCCCATCTGTTGCCGTACCGGCTACCTCATAGGCAGCGTTTTGCTCCAGCGCACTTTTCAGACGCTCACAGAATTCCTCATTTCCATCCGCAATCACGATTTTGATGTGGTTATCCATTCATTCCTCTCCTCGTATTTCCTTGGATTTTGTATCAGGCACCTGTTTTTCATCGCTGCGATATCTACAATTTACCATGAACAGGGAAATTTTTCAATCATTTTCATCCCATAAGTTTCCACTTTTTGTCGACATAATTTGACGTTTCCGTAGGAATCTGTCCAATTTTGTCGATTTTTCTCGATCTTTGTGTCCTGCCGCGTCCAGCGCCGGTTCCCAAACCCCGCCGCACCGTTTTCGCACAAACAAAAACGGCCGGCGCATACCGCGCCAGCCGGAAGCAAATCACGTATTTTCAGATTCCTGCACCTGTTTGTGTGTCTGTGCAAGCCGCTGCAGCGCCACGGCAAGCGCCTCGCGCGTCACCGGCTGCTGCCAGCCGAAATTCCCGGCGCCATCGCCGGTGAAAATTCCGTTGCGCTTGGCCCAGGCCGCCGCGTCCGCGGCCCAGTCGGACGGCGCGTCTCCCGTACCATCCAGACTCAATAGCTCCTGCTTTGTCATATCCAGCTCCTCTCCGACCAGTTTCAGAAAATTCCGCCAGCCGCTCTCATCCTCCACCCAGGGCGCGGGGCAGATTTTGCTGACGACGTCGTAGTGCCGCAGCACATGCTCCATCGGAATGCCGTAACGCACCATCAGCCTGCGTGTCAGCCTCGCCGCATTCTGAACGGTCTTCCTGGAAAAGGCATACTGCCCCGCCGCGTAGCGGCAGCAGAGCTCGATGCTGATCGAGTTGTCGTTGCGGCAAACCGGGTGCTTCTGCACATAGATGCCCGCCGTGCCGACGCTCCAGGCTGTGTCCGCATCGTCAACCGACTGCAGCCAGCCCTTGTCGTCCACAAAATAGTGCGCCGAGGCCCGGACAACATTCTCCCGGAAATAGCGGACATTGCCGGCCGCGGAGTCGTTGTGCCCTGCCGTATAGTGGATGACCAGAAACTGCACCGGCTGCGTGCGCCCCGGCGTATAGTTTCCCGCGTGCGCGCTTGTCATGCCTGCTTCTTCCCCTCGACCGCCGCCGCGTCCACCATACCCTCTGAGAGGATATAGCTGACGACGCTTGCAACCGTCGTCACAGCGCCGGCAACCGTGCTGATGGTATTCTCATCCACACCGAACACCATCGCAAGTCCGGTTGCCACGCCCGCGATGGCCGCCAGAAATTTTCTGCTTGTAAGCTTTTTTAGAAATGTCTGCACTTTTGCTCCTCCTTCCTTATCCCAGTCCCAGCCTCAGCATCAGAAATCCGACCAGCGCGCCAATCACGGCAGCGGCCGCTTTTTCCACGATCATCTCCCAGCGCCTGCCTGCCTTCTGCGCCATCTGGCTGACATCCTTTTTGATTTCCTTGATGTCGCTGTCCATTCCCTCCTGCCGCTGCGCCAGAATCGCGACGCAGCTTGCCATCTTATCCAGATCGTCCTGCCGCCGCTCCAGCTCTTTGATGCGTCCTTCCTGGCGCTGCAGCTGCCCGTCATGGCGTGTGAGAAGAATTGTTTTTTCTTCCTCGGTCATGGCTTTTTCTCCCCCTCCTTTCATCTATATGGGACAGCGCGAAAAAAATTGCACGCCCCCGGGCAACCTTCGCCCAAAGCCGTGCAAAAAAGCAGCAAACCTATCCAATCACGAGCGCCGCAATGGGGAATTTTGTCCCTTCGGGACAAAATTATGTGCGCAGTCAGCGCAAATTCTCTCCGGAAAAAGCCCCCGCTTTTCCGGAAGCAAAAAAATCGGGATGAGCCAGTGGCTCATCCCGGTTTTCTTTGCGTTTATTTACCCATGTTCATCTGTGCAGCGACTTCTGCAGCGAAGTCTTCCTGCTTCTTTTCAATGCCCTCGCCCTTCTCAAAGCGAACAGCATCGACGAA
>CAKUCT010000226.1 GCA_934643765.1 uncultured Oscillospiraceae bacterium | reverse complement strand
CCCGAAGTACAAGGATTACTGCACGATGATGGTCAAGACCCACCTGTCCCTGTCCGACGACCCCACCAAGAAGGGCGTTCCCACCGGCTGGAGACTGAAGATCCGCGACATCCTGGAATACGGCGGCGCGAAGTTCCTCTGCCCGATGGCCGGCACCATCTCCATGATGCCCGGTACTGCTGCGAACCCGGCTTATCGCCGCATCGACGTCGATACCGAGACCGGCAAGGTCAGCGGCCTCTTCTAAGAGAACGCCAAACTACATACGTAAACCCAACCGGGAGGCGGCGGTTATCCGCCGCCTCTCTTTCTGAATAAGGAGAAAGTACATGGATTATACAACAAAATCCTGCCGTGAATTTGTTACGGTTCTGGCCTCCAATGAGCCCGCCCCCGGCGGCGGCGGTGCGTCCGCGCTCGTCGCGGCGCTCGGCACGGCGCTCGGCAATATGGTGGGCTCGCTCACCGTCGGCAAGAAGAAGTATGCGGATGTCGAAGAAGAGATCAAGGCATTGATGAAAGAATGCGACGATCTGCAGACCCAGCTTCTCGACCAGGTTCCGGCGGACGCGGAGGGCTTTATTCCGCTGTCGAAGGCCTATGGCATTCCGAAGGACGATCCCAGCCGCCCCGAGATCATGGAGAAGGCAACGATTACGGCCTGCCAGGTTCCGATGCACATCATGGAGCTTTGCTGCAAGTCGCTCGACGCAATCAAGGTTTTCGCTGACAAGGGCTCGCGCCTGGCTGTGTCCGATGCGGGCTGCGGCGCTGTGATCGTGAAGTCTGCGCTGCAGGCGGCGTCTCTCAATGTGTTTATCAACACCAAGACGCTCCAGAACCGCGAAGTCGCGGGAGAGATGAATGCCAAGTGCCTTGGCATGCTGGACACCTATGGCAAGCTGGCAGACGAAATTTTTGAGACTGTCAAGGCCGGATTCTTTAAATAAGAAGGAGAAAGAACAATGGCAAAGTTACTGCTTGGTAAAGAAGTTACCGCTGCAATGAACGAAAAGCTGCAGGCGCGCGTCGCGGCTTTGAAGGAAAAAGGCGTTGTTCCGAAGCTGGCAATCGTCCGCTGCGGCGAGAACCCCTCCGACCTGTCCTATGAGAAGGGCGCAACGGCTCGTGCAGAGCTCATCGGCGTCGAGGTTCAGAAGTTTGTGCTGCCCGAGGACGTGACGAAGGAAGCGTTGATTGCACAGATTGAGGCCATCAACGCCGACGATTCTATTCACGGCTGCCTGATGTTCCGCCCGCTGCCGAAGCACCTGAAGGCGGATCAGGACGAAATCTGCAACCATCTGGCCGCGGCCAAGGACGTCGACTGCATGACTGACCTCTCCAACGCCGGCGTCTTCACCGGCAAGAAGCTGGGCTTCGCGCCCTGCACGCCGCAGGCCTGCATGGAAATTCTCGACTACTACGGCATCGACTGCAAGGGTAAGAACGCCGTCGTCATCGGCCGTTCGCTCGTCGTCGGCAAGCCGGCTGCCATGATGCTCATGGCGAAGAACGCGACCGTGACCGTCTGCCACACCAAGACCGTGGACGTGGCCGGTATCGCGCGCAAGGCCGATATTCTAGTTTCCGCTGCAGGCGTCCTCAATAGTCTGACGAAGGACTATGTCTCCGAAGGTCAGATCGTTATCGACGTCTCCATCAACTGGGACCCCGAGAAGATCAACGCTAAGGGCGGCAAGGGCGCCATCGCGGGCGACGCCGTGTTCTCCGAGGTTGAGCCGATTGTCGGCGCCATCACGCCGGTTCCCGGCGGTGTCGGCTCCGTCACGACCTCTGTGCTGATCGGCCATGTGGTCGAAGCCGCAGAGCGTACGCTGTAAGAAACACAGGTTCTGCCGCCGGATTTTTCCGGCGGCAATGTTTTATCAGAAAGGGAGCATCTATTTGTGAAAGAAAAATTCAAACAGCCGGAGCAGGCGATTCGCCTCCTGTTCTGGCTCTTTACGGCGGCCTGCCTGATCGCGGCGCTTGCGATGCCGGACCGGGGGCAGATGGTAGAAGGTCTTCTGCGGCTGTGCACACTGCCGTATCAATCGGCCAACAGCTATTTTGACCCGGCCTGCGGCGGCTTTGCGGGTACATTTTTGAACGCAGCCATCATCTGTGCGATTTGCGCGGCGCTCTATTCGCTTCCCGGCAGCAAGCCGGACGGCGTTTCTGTGCTGGCGTTTTTCCTGACGGCAGGCTTCTGCTTCTGGGGCATTACGATTCTGAACATCTGGTTCTGCTTCGCGGGCACTTTGATCGTTTGCCTGATTCGGAAAGTCAATCCCTGCTCGCAGGGCAATGTTTTCCTGTTTTCCACGGGCCTTGCGCCGCTGATAACAGACCTTCTGGTTCGCTATCCGGGCGCAGAGGCGCACGGTGTGACGCTGTTTGGCGCCGTTCTGGCGCTGCTGGCCTGCTGCGTGATCGGTCTGATTCTGCCGGCGGGCCTGGCGCACAGCCCGAAGATGCACAAGGGTTATGATCTTTACTCGGCGGCGGTTCCGATTGGCCTGACGGCGTTTTTCCTGCGCGCGGTGCTCTACCGGGTACTGGGCGGAACGCTGCCGGACGGCGCGGGCGTCGGCGCGGGCGAGGGCAACTGGGCAGTTGCAAATATCTTCTGCATCGTTGTATTCGCGCTGGCGATTGTGCTTGGCCTGATGCTTGGCGGAAGCTTCAAGCGCTATGGTGAACTTTTGAAGGACACCGGCTTCGGCGCGGATTACGGCGCAAAGTACGGCGCGGGCACAGCTATTTTGAACTTCGGCCTTTACGGCCTTTTTATCGTGCTGTACTACAATCTCATCGGCGCGAACTGGAACGCGGCGACGCTTGGCTGTGTGCTGTGCATGGTCTGCTGCTGCTTCAAGGGAAGCCATCCGGCCAATGTCTGGCCGATTATGG